>JABDAB010000011.1 GCA_013289415.1 Gammaproteobacteria bacterium | reverse complement strand
ATTCGAGCGGGAATACTTGGAACTAAACCAGCAAAGATTAGGGGCTGTTGACATCTCAAGGTTTTGTATCCGCTTCAAAACCTGGATCCAAGTGTGTTACCGTTGATGTTGGCGGCGGCGTTAGCTGAAACAGGCGTGCCTGCGCTGCAATATAACCACCACCGCCATCAACGTCCATCTTATCATTAATGGCTGATTTTAATATATTTGCCTTATCACGATTATTCAACTTATTTGCTTCTTCAAAAGGTGTAACTCCTTCTTTATCTGCAATCGTTGGATCAGCGCCAGCGACAATTAGCATTTTTATTATATCTGGAGAGGCTTTTTCAGATTTGGCTGCCCACCATAGAGCAGTTCTACCATCGCTATCTATTTGATTGATATTACCTATACCAAGCTTTATTAAGGCTTTAACAACGTCAAAATGACCATTTTGAGCAGCAATATGAAGTGGCGAAAACCCATGTTTATTTTTTACATTAACACTAGCACCATACTTAACTAATATTTCAAGACTCGCTAGATTACCTGTCTCTGCGGCCATATATAGCGCGCTAGCACCATCGATATTTAATACATCGATGAGCGCTGCAAATTCTGGAAGCAAATATTCAAGTACTTCGACTCTATTCTTTATTGTAGCCGCATGGAGCACCGTATTTCCATTATCTCTAACTTGTCTGATATTTGCACCACGCTTTACGACATACTTTAGCACTTCTAGATGTCCGTTTTGTGCAGCGGCATAAGCAGCTGTTACATTTTGTCCTTTAGTATAATCATTTAGATATCTAGTGCTTTCATCTAAAGTAAGATCGCCTAGTAGCAACTTAATGACTCCTAATTCACCATGAAAAGCAGCCACTGTGAGTGGAGTTAATCCGGCAGCATTCATTTTATATCGATTGGCTGCGTCGTTCCTCAGGAATAATTCAACTGCCTTATCAAAACCATGCATAGCAGCAACATAAAGTGGACTTTGATCACTAATGGTACATGCATTGACGTCTGCGCCATACGACATCAGACATTCTACGAGTTCAAGCGCATTTTCATGTATCGTTTCAAGCGCCTTATCATAGGTAATTCCAAATTTTTCTTCATATTGACGCTTAATCTCTTCTTTAGACATAGCTTTAAGTTCTTCTTGAGCTATTTTAAGTTTACCTTCAGGTTTATTGCCATAAGTTTGAACAGCAGCAGAAAGAGGTCCGGCTCCCATTTTATCATACTGAGTTACATTCGCGCCGTTCAATAGCAACTGCTTAACAATATTTAAATGACCACCATAGGCAGCTATATTTAAACACGACATATCGTTTTTATTCTTAAACGTTACATCAGCTCCAGCTTTTATTAAGACCTCTACAACCTCCAGATGGCCTTGTCTTGAAGCAATAAACAAAGGTGACCAGCCATTCCTCGCTTGGAGGTTAGGATCTGCTCCTAACTCCAATAGTTTTTTTATAACATTTACTTTTCCATGATGAGACGCTATGTAAAGAAGAGTTTCGTAAGTCAATATATTATCACCAAGTGATGTCTCAATTTTCATATCAACGCGGTGCTTACTATCAAGTGCGTTAGCCAGCGCATCAGCATCATCATGCATAACAGCAGTTAATAAAGCTCCTTCTAGCAGAGGAGCTTTACCACGAATATTTTTTAAAGCTCCAAATCCTGCTATTATGGCGGCATCTTGAGGATTGGTATTCTTAAATTGTGTATTGATTGCATCTAATGCGCCTTGCCCAGCCAATTTAATAATCATATTTTCTATCATGGTTGCGGCTTTTGTGAAATTTCTTCTTTTTGCCTCGTGTAACGCCGTATATCCATGCTTATTTTCAATACCAAGACCTATATTTGGTTGCGCTAATAAATATTCCAAATATTCTATTCGGTTTTCTTTAGCCGCAAAATGTAAAAGCGTATCTCCTTTTGTATCAGCCAGATTTAAATCTTCTGGTGTTAATATTTCTTTTAGTTCAGATAGCGGTCGGTATACCATTGTTTTTGCTATTATCGGTCTCATTTTTACTCCTTACAAATCAATGTATCAAATATACGCACAGAATGGTAGCTATTATAACATAAGTTTTTTGTTGTAGCAATTTGTTGTTGGCGCGTACATGTTGGAGCAGACACCTCCCATGCTTTTGCCATGAGAAATAAACCCTTGTTTCAGACACGCAATTTTTGTACCATCAGCATTCCGTTTCCCGCTCCGAAATCATTATGAAACAAGCTTGGTTAAGCCGTGTGTTCCCCATCGCTGCGATTTTTTCATTCCGCATGCTGGGTCTATTTATGATGATCCCGGTATTTAGCGTCGCAGCAACCTCCCTGACAGATGCAACACCGGCCCTAATAGGCATTGCACTGGGCAGTTACGGGTTGAGCCAAGGATTGCTACAAATGCCGTTTGGCTTTCTGTCTGATCGCTTTGGAAGAAAACCGATTCTGACCATAGGCTTGGTGTTATTTGCCATTGGCAGTTTGCTCGGTGCATACACTGATTCTATATATGGCATGATTATTGCAAGAACCTTACAGGGAACGGGTGCTATTGGCAGTGTGTTAATGGCCTTAATGGCTGATTTGACCCCGGATGAGCACCGCACCAAAGCCATGGCGGTCATTGGAATAACCATTGGTATCTCATTTAGCCTTGCAATGGTGATAAGCCCAGCAATAACTCATCATTTTGGTCTTTCCGGCATTTTCTATCTGACTGCCATTCTGGCGATCGCTGGCCTATTTATGTTGCATACGGTCATCCCAACGCCCAAAAAAGAACCTTTTCACGTCGACAATGAAGTTAATCCAACCCTGTTAAAGCAGGTATTCAAAAACAATCATTTGCGACGTCTTAATGCAGGCATTTTCTGCCTGCATCTGATTCTGACCTCAACTTTTTTTGCTATCCCATTCATATTGCAGCAACAAATTAAACTGGGGCATTTATCACTACAATGGCACTTCTACCTACCATTAATGATTTGCGCATTTTTAGCGATGTTACCCTTCATTATCCTTGCAGAAAAAAAACAAAAAGTTAAACCGGTATTTCTTGTGGCAGTTGCCATAATGGGTTTATCTCAATTTATCTTAGCATTTACCTATAATAACTGGTTTAGTATTTGCGGATTGATGTTCACCTATTTTGTAGCCTTCAACATACTCGAGGCCAGTTTGCCATCCCTGGTTTCCAAGCAGGCCAACGCCACCAGCAAAGGAACAGCAATGGGCATGTATTCCAGCGCCCAATTCCTCGGTATTTTTGCCGGCGGTGCCATATCCGGGATTATTTTTCAATTTAGCGGCAGCCAGGGTATTTTTATTATTAACAGCGTTATCGCCCTGCTTTGGTTTTTTATTGCAATCTATATGCAACCCAATCTTTACCAACTGACACTGATCATCCCCTACCACAAGCCACATCAGGATGAACCCGGTCTCATTAATTTACTACGCGCCCTTCCAGGAGTTAATGAAGCCGTGATTGCACACGAGGAAGAGGTAATTTATTTACGAGTAAACAAAACGACATACCAAAATGGCAGCGCTGAAAAATTGATATCGGATCATCAGCCTGGATTTTGTTCATAATTTGATCCGCTTTAAAAAATAGATTAAACTCCACGTCAGTTGCGCAAAATACACCCACTTGCGGGTTGCGGGCAAATTTACTCAAGGAAAATATCATGAAACCCATTATTAATATTTTAGATGCTGAAACTAAAAAGAATTGGATAAACATACAAAACGAGCTAAAGAAAATGCAGAGAAGAGGAGGTAAACTGCGTGAGTTGAGCGAAATAATGTCAGTCATGTTGACAGACTTTCGCAATTCATATGATCAATTTAATCAGGCACCACCCGGCATAAAAGAAACGTTAGAAGTCATGCTCCCTTTATCATTATGTAATAATGATGAAGAATTAGAGAATGCACTGGCAAACCCTGATTTATTATCTAACCTTCAGACAGCAATAACTCAAGTCAATTCAGTTCAGTCTGGTTTGAATTATGTTACAGCCGCATTAAGGTTTATCGCGACCCTGGTATTGTTCTTTGTAATTGCTCCGCTGGTTTTCGTGTCCAGTCTTCTGCTTGGATTATATGCTGGAGCTACAGCACCCTACGTAGGCATCATTATACTCGCTCCACTGGCATCAATCCCGACGTTTTTTACATACAAAGCTGGCTATGATTTGCTGATGCATGGTATCAATCAAACTCTGCGTACGCAGCATGAAAATGGGCCTGACGGAAAAATTTTGAATCAGTTTGGCTTATTTAAAGATGCCATCATGAATAATCAAAATGAGCCGCCTGCGGTAGAAGTCGCGGAACCAATAGATGGACATGAGACAATGCATGAACATGAGATAAGACTATAATTGTCCACCGGCTTTAGATTGGGTATACTCTTGTTCTAACTTTCGCAACGGAGAAATAAAATGGCACGTGGAATTAACAAGGTTATATTGGTAGGCAATATTGGCGGGGATCCGGAGGTTCGGTACATGCCCAATGGCAACGCTGTCGCCACCATATCTGTAGCAACCAGTGAGACATGGAAAGACAAAGAAACTGGCAACAAGCAAGAGCGAACGGAATGGCATCGCGTGGTTTGCTTCAATCGACTGGGTGAAATTGTTGGTGAATATGTTCGCAAAGGCTCAAAACTTTATGTTGAAGGCAGTTTGCGCACTCGTAAGTGGACAGATCCACAAGGTCAGGATCGCTACACAACAGAAATCATCGCATCCGACATTCAAATGCTGGACGGCAAAGGCCAAAGTTCTGGTGGCTACAGTGATTCACAGCCCACATCACAACAAGAGCCACAACAACAAGGTACTGCTGCTCGCAAACCACAAGCGACACAAGCATCGCAAACGGCCGCACAGGAAGCCTTTGAAGAACTGGATGATGATATCCCGTTTTAATTCCTACCATAGAGTAAATTGTTAATTATTATTCTTAAAGCCCTTTTATATAAGGGCTTTTTAGTTTATTTAGTAACTACTCGCTCCCGTCTTTGCGAGCCGCAGGCGAAGCAATCCAGTGACCGCTAGCGATGCAGCGCAAGGACGCTGGATTGCTTCGCCTACGGCTCGCAAAGACTGGTTACTCTATCAAGGCTTGTAACTAGCCCCTAATGTCACCGTTTTATTGGTAATAAGGCCTAGTTTTTGCACTTGACTAATAAATGTTTCAACATTTGAGTTAGTACAGAGGGTAGCGTTTTCAGGGATTAACATTCCACTGATATTGGCACCTTTACCTAAATGCAGACATTTGACTACACTAAAAAATAAAAACTGAATACCTGTCGGTGTATGAGCCACAGCGCGTGCTACACCTGTGCTGTCTTGAAAGGTAAATGTACCATTCCAATCTTCTGATCCAGCAAATGCGCTAGCTACCAATGCAAATCCCAGTACCAAAGCGATGGCCGTTTTTTTAATTAACATAATTTTCTCCAAGTATTAAAATACCAGGGTCTGTTGACATTTCAAATCTCGCATCGGCAAGCGAATTATCAATAGACCCTAGCGTACGGTTCTATTTAATCCATTTTATCAGAACTACAATACTCTTGTAAGCGGCAATATAAAACGCTCCCTGTCAGCCATTGTGTAGGGCTGTCCCATTAAGTTGATGTAAAAGAAAAATCGATATAAAAATTGACAAACCTACTGTTTAATATCTACTCTTATAGTATAAATATTTTTTGGGAGCCTGAAATGAGAACGCTTGGTGAAGTTAATCCGGTTGTGAAAGCACAGGATGATATTCGTAACGAAATCCAACACAAAAAACACTTGCGTCCTGAAGATATTGAGCCAACCTCATGTCCAACCACCGTTGCATTGTTACTTGCACTTAAGCAAAAAAAAAGAATGGATAAAAATGAGCCTTTTATTGGGTTTTTATTACAAAATGATCCACATTCTCCTGAATATGAGAATTTTTTACTCGAACTTAAGGATGTTATTGATGAGATTCCAGTTGGTACAAGAATCTCATTAGCTGTGCTAACCACTTATTATGATCATGAATTTGATAAAGGTCTGGAAGATCGTTCAGGCTATGCGCATTGGACGGCAATTGATCTAATGATTGGAGAAGATCATCAACTTTTTTCGTTTGTACTTGATGCTGCACTCTCGGTAGGGTACCGACGCGAGCATGCAATGTTGAAAGAACTTTTTCCAGAAGGCAAACATTTTATATTTCGTCCAAAATTAAATGACAAACTACTTTCATTGCAACATACAACGACTGATTGCTCCATTTTTACTCTTGATCATATTAAACAGCTGACACAAATTGACGGTTCAACCTTATATCTTAATGAATTACCGCACCTTTCAGATACTGAGGGCGTAGTGAGCAGCTACGAAAGGTTTGGTGATTTGAATCTGACGCGCATATTACGTGGTATTCAATCTCTGAAAACATTCCAGACCTTTCCAGAAAATATTAAAAATACAGTGATTAAAAAGAGGTCGAATGAAACATTATTAGAGAGCATTCACAACAAAACTCAAATGATAAAGAAATCTGACGGCGAGACAGAAATAAACCAGACCATTTTTTTAAAAAATAAACACTACACGGAAACAAAAGCAGCTTATTTTTCAACCTTAGACGACGAATCTTTATCACTAATCATGGAGCACTGTACAGGATTCATCTTTTTGAAACATCCTGTTTTATTTTCGTTGCTTCGTGAATTAGCGCAGATAGATAAGGAACAATTTCTAGAAAATGTGAGTTCATTATGTGACTCTCTAGAGGTGCTCGCCAAAAACCAAGAGATTGTTTATTCAATGTATGATAGACAGGATTTGCGAAACACAGCTACTCAGTTGGCTGAATTAAAATCCAATATCACCGATTCACTAGGGCACTTAAAACAGCAATGTCTATTCAAAATAACAAACCTGTTTGAAAAGCTCGAGGAGCAGGAAAAAATTGTTTTGATCATTGGTGAATCGTTAATGTCTGATTTTAAGCTAGATAAAGAGCAGAGCATTAAGTTCTCTCCCTAGGCAGTTAGTGATACTATAACATTAATCAAAACAACCAAACACCTACCTCATGCCCTCAAAAATATTACGAATCGCCACAAGAAAAAGCCCACTGGCATTATGGCAAGCTAATCATATCCGTACTAGTCTTATGCAATATTGGCCCGAGTTGGAGATTGAGTTGCTTCCCATGGCCACCTCCGGAGATAAATTTTCAAAAGACTCTTTATTGACCGCGAGTGGGAAAGGCCTGTTTGTTAAGGAATTGGAAGAGGCGTTGCTTGATCACCGAGCAGATATCGCTGTGCATTCAATGAAAGATGTACCAGCAACATTTCCAGCAGGATTATGTTTGGCAGCAATTTGCATGCGGGATAGTCCATTTGATGCATTGATTAGTAAATCCTGGTCCAGTTTAAACGCGTTACCCCTTGGCGCCATCTTGGGTACAACCAGTTTGCGTCGGCAATCACAATTACTGGCTCTGCGCCCTGATTTAAACATGGTGTCTTTGCGTGGTAATATTCAAACTCGCCTGTCTAAAATGGATGCCGGAGAATTTGATGCTATTATACTGGCTGTCGCGGGTCTTAAACGAATGGCTTTACAAAATATGATCACCGAAACGCTCAGTGATGACATCATGTTGCCTGCCTGTGGGCAAGGTGCGTTAGGTATTGAATGTCGAGCTGATGATGTGGATATGCTAAATCTCATCGCTCCCTTAAACGATTCACTCACTGCCCTTTGTGTACATGGCGAACGTCATGTAAATGCTTTGCTGGGGGGTAATTGTCATGTTCCAGTTGCTGTCTATTGTATGCAAATGCCTGATTCAGACTTGCTCCTGCGAGCCATGGTATCTACTCCGGATGGTCGTACTATGATTAAAGATAGTAGGCGCGGAGCTCAACAAGATGTCATGGCATTGGCTGAACAATGCGCGCAGACCTTGCTGGAGAATGGTGCAGCTAAATTGCTTGCTGCTTCGTGAAGGGTCTACGGGTTTTAAACACTCGCCCTTTAAACCAGAGCGCTGCGTTAGATAAGGCTATCCATGCTGCTGGCGGTATATCGATTAATCTCCCTGCATTAACCATCACGTCAACCACTCTTGACTGGCTTAACAACATGCCAGAACTAACCACTGTAAATCAGGCTATTTTTATCAGTGCCAACGCAGTAGATTATTATTTCTCCGCATTAAAACAGGCAAATATCCATTGGCCTGCCAGTATAAACGTCATCGCTGTAGGTAATGCAACTGCTGCTGCATTATCTAAACAGGGAATACAGGTTCACCATATACCCTTCATTGCTGACAGTGAACACTTGCTGGAACTTGACATATTGCAAAATATACAACATCAAAACATTTTGCTAATAAAAGGTCTTGGTGGCAGACCTATGATTGCTGAGGTATTACAATCGCGAGGTGCATGTTTAATATCCCTAGCCGTATATTACCGAAGTTTACCAGATATAAAGCAAGAATATATCAATTCAGTGTGGCAGGATGACTCAGTGGATATTATACTGTTTACTAGCCAGCAAGCGATGAACAATTTATTTACCCTGTTTTCAGAAGAAGGCCGGTCATGGCTTCGCAGTAAACCTTGCCTGGTTATTAGTGCACGGCTGGCAGAATCCGCCTCGTTGTTAGGGATTAAAACGATTATCATTAGCCAGCATGATAAAATACTTGACGCGCTGCGTCATTACAATCAAGGAGTAATGTATGACAACAAAGAATAACGCCGAGACACCATTGTCATCGTCCCATCATAAATCAGCAGCCCGCCGCCCATCTTTAGCGAGAAAACTGGCACTGACATTACTATCCTTGATTATTATTGCCAGCATTGCCTATGCCCTGTACAAAAATCAGCAGCAACTTACCAATCAGATTCAAAAATTGACCTCTGAAGTGATCACCGTCAAACAACAACAAACAGACGCCAGAGCCCTGTTTGATTCCAACTTCGGTAAACTGGGCTCAATACAAGAAAAATTAAATGACCGATTAGACGGCGTGAGTAAAAATTTATCGCAAGCGTTACAAGAGCATTGGTATCAAAACAATGACTGGTTGCTGCTAAAGGCCCGTTACTACCTTGAATTGGCAGAAATAAATGCCCACTGGAGTGACAATACGCAAACCACTTCAGCACTACTCCAACAAGCTGATGACTTGCTGGCCAATCTTCATGAGCCCGAGCTATACATTGTCAGGCAAGCTATAGCCAAGGAAATGACTCAATTACAAGCTATTCCAACCATTGATATCGTGGGTCTACTGGCTAAACTGGATGCAGCACAACAACTACTGACTGACTTACCCATTAAAAATCCATTTACATTGACTAATGCCAGTCCATCATCGGTAACGGCAACCAATAAAACACCATCAGCTTGGCGTGAACGGGTGCAAAACAGTATTCAGCTATTGGAAAAACTAGTTCTCATTCGCCATCATGATGAAGCAGTCGAACCCTTGCTTGCGCCTGAATATGAGTCAGTATTACGTGAAACCTGTCTTTTGAATTTACAGGAAGCACAATGGGCGGTTATACAACGAAATCACGACGTATATAAACTGTCATTAACACAAGCCATCAATACCATTAAACGAACGTTTGATCTGCAGGCCAAAAATACCCAAACGCTGCTTCAGCAATTAAATGAATTGCAACAAACACAACTAGACTCGCAAAAACCGACGACGGGAGAATCATTATTGCTACTCAATCACTTGATTGCGTCTAAAAAGAGTAGCCCTCCTCCTGTACCAGATCCAGAACCAAAGAAGGAAATGGAGAATAGCACAGGAGCAAAATCATGATGATTCGAACCCTGAAAATTTTTATCATTTTATTGATTTCTGTCTGGTTAGGCGTACAACTTTACCAGGATCCAGGTTATATATTGATCGCTATCAATAAATGGACCATTGAAACCACGCTTGGACTTGCCATACCCAGCCTTGTTCTGTCGTTTTTAATCGTGCATGCAATGCTCTTAATGCTGCATTGGATCACGCATACTCCCAGTGCGTGGAGAGAATGGTTAGCAAAACGACGTGCTCATGATGCACAGAAAAAAACCAGGCAAGGTTTGATCGAGTTCAGCGAAGGGCATTGGTTGCGGGCAAAAAATTATCTGATCAATGCCTTACCAGACACAGAGACCCCTCTACTCAACTACCTCACTGCGGCTCGGGCCGCTCAGGAAATGGGTGATAGCAAGTTGCGTGATGATTATTTGCGAGAAGCGCAGCAATCCATGCCTGAAGCAAAAATAGCCGTCGAACTAACCCAGGCACAATTGCAGCTAGCAAATCGACAGTGGGAACAGGCCTTGGCCACATTGAGGCATTTGCAGGATTTATCACCCCAACATCCCTACGTTTTAAAACTATTGATGCATCTGTATGAGGAAGTTAAAGACTGGCCGCAGCTAATTGAATTATTACCCGCATTAAAACGCCACAAGATAGTGTCTGAACCAGCATTTAATCTGTTGCAAAAAAATGCTTGGCTGCAATCCATGACTGATTTGATTAAACAAAATCAAACCGAGGCTCTCACAAACCTGGTAAATAGCCTGCCCAAAAATTTAGCCAACGATCCTGACCTGCTCGCTGAGTACAGCCGCTATCTACTCGACAACCATGAAGATGCACAAGTTGAAGAACTATTACGCCGCTGCCTACAAAAACAGTTTAATGAGGAACTAATCATACTGTATGGACAAATCAAAGGTACCGAGCCTAAACTGGGCTTCGCTGAAGGGCTACTCAAAACCAACCCTCATTCATCTGGCCTCTATTTATGTTTGGGGCGTATTAGTCAAACCAGTCGTCTGTGGGGTAAAGCGAAAGCTTATTTCGAAGAAAGCATCAAACTCCGCCCCACCCCCGCAGCTTATGCAAGGTTAGGTGCACTGCTGGAGCAATTAGACGATCATGTGGGGGCTTGTGATGCTTATCGGCAGGGATTGTTGCTGATGATATAAGTATCCAGGTTCATTTAACCTAGAAAAAGCATAGGTTTAACGAACATTGCGTGGACGTATAGACGGAGGACACTTTTGAATCATTTGAATCGTATTACCTTTGAATTTACAGCAAACTTGGCAAGGGGGATTAGACAGAGAACAGGAAGAGCAGTTGGTTGCTCCAATACTCTTCTGACCCGTGCACGTAGTTCCGGTATAGCATGTCCATGCTGAATCAATAATATTGAACGTTTCACCTACAACAATGGCCGGATATAACAAGCAGGTAACAATACCTGTACCCAAGATTCGTTTCCAATTCAACATGTTATAAACCTCCATAATATTAACTTTCCTATATACTCAATTCCGCAGTTATTAATGCCTAACCACGATCCGTTCTGGCTGAGGAGGTGTGGTAACACCGTCTCGAAGCCTTAACTCTGCAATCCACCTGCAAAAATGATCTCTCCGCGGCGTTTAAATACAGCATCCATTTCAACCAAACTTTCTAATAACTCTTTCATCCGAGCCAATGGCCAGCTGTTGGGTCCGTCACTCAGTGCTTTATCAGGATTGGGATGGGTTTCCATGAAAAGGCCGGATATTCCTGCAGCCACAGCGGCACGCGCCAGTGTTGGGATGAATTCACGTTGGCCGCCTGATACAGCACCTTGACCGCCCGGTAATTGCACGGAGTGCGTGGCGTCATATACTACGGGACAGTCTGTATCGCGCATGATTTTCAGTGAACGCATGTCGGATACTAAATTATTATAGCCAAAACTTGCCCCACGTTCACACACCATGATTTGTTCGTTACCCGTTGCACGCGCTTTAGCAACGACGTGGGCCATATCCCACGGGGCTAAAAACTGACCTTTTTTAATATTAACAGGTTTGTTTAACGCTGCAACGCTTTGAATGAAATTAGTTTGACGGCACAAAAATGCTGGCGTTTGTAAAACGTCAACTACGCTGGCGACTTCTAATAAAGGCGTGTCTTCGTGAACATCGGTTAAAACCGGCACACCAATTTGTGTTTTGACTTTTTCGAGAATCATCAATCCTTTTTCAAAGCCCGGACCGCGGTAGCTGCCCATTGACGAGCGATTTGCTTTGTCAAAAGACGATTTATAAATAAAAGGTAATTTAAGCTGTTGACATATTTCCTTTAAATAACCGGCAGTTTCCAAAGCTAGCTCTTCACTTTCAATTACACATGGACCTGCTATTAAAAACAAAGGCGAATCGATGCCCACATCAAAGCCACATAATTTCATACTTGTTCCTTTTTATGATGGTAATCACGTGCAGCAAGCACAAAATGTTTAAACAGGGGATGACAATCCCTAGGCGTAGACGTGAATTCAGGATGAAACTGGCATGCAATAAACCAGGGATGATCAGGTAACTCAATCATTTCAACCAAACTCCCGTCTGTTGAACGACCCGCAATAATTAATCCATGTTCGACCAGTGCATCTACAAATGAATTATTTACTTCATACCGATGGCGGTGTCGTTCAATAATCTGAGGTTTTTCGTAGACATGCCGCGCCAGCGTATCCACTTCAAGTTTGCATATTTGCGCACCCAAACGCATCGTGCCACCCAAATCGCTATTTTCATCGCGCATGGCAATACTGCCATCGCTTTCCAGCCACTCACTGATTAAGCCAATAACAGGATAGGGTGTTGTCTTATCAAATTCAGTGGAGTTAGCACCTGACAAACCCGCTACGTGACGCGCAAACTCAATAATCGCTGTTTGCATGCCTAAACAAATACCTAAAAAAGGTATTTTATTTTCTCGTGCATACTGAATGGAGCTTATCTTCCCCTCTATTCCACGCTCACCAAAACCACCTGGTACCAGAATGGCATCCACATTCTCCAGCAACTTTGTTCCATGAGTTTCAATTAAATAAGCATCAATGTATGCAATTTCAACACGTGTTTGAGTATGAATTCCAGCATGGATTAATGCTTCGTTAATCGATTTATAGGCATCGCTCAGGTCGGTGTATTTACCTACAACAGCAACTTTCACCGTCATTGTTTTAATGGATTGCGCATCAATCACAGCTTGCCATTCTGACAGATCAGCAGGTTTCAGTGTTAACCCCAGTTTTTTAACCACAATCTCATCCAACCCCTGTTCATGTAAAATCATGGGGATTTGATAAATACTTTTCGCATCTTGCAGGGAGATCACCCCTTCTTTTTCCACATTCGTAAATAGGGCAATTTTAGCGCGATCATGCTCTGATAAGGGTTGTTCAGAACGACAAATCAGAATATCAGGCTGGATACCAATGGAACGCAACTCTTTCACTGAATGCTGGGTAGGTTTTGTTTTGGTTTCACCCGAAGTAGCAATATAAGGTACCAGCGTTAAATGAATAAACAAAGTGCGCTGTGCGCCCTGTTCAATGCGCATTTGTCGAATTGCTTCAAGAAACGGCAAAGACTCAATATCCCCTACCGTGCCGCCAATTTCAACCATAGCCACATCAAAACCTTCCGCGCCCAGTTTAATGCAGCGTTTGATTTCGTTAGTGATGTGCGGAATAACTTGCACAGTTCCACCCAGATAATCGCCACGTCGTTCTTTCTTAATGACGTTTTCGTAGATTTTACCCGATGTAAAATTATTTAACTTGGTCATGGTAGTGCGTACAAAACGCTCATAATGACCCAAATCAAGATCTGTTTCTGCACCATCATCAGTAACAAATACTTCACCATGCTGGAATGGACTCATGGTGCCCGGATCAACATTGATATATGGATCAAGTTTAATCAGCGTGACCTTAAGACCACGTGCCTCAAGTATTGCCGCGAGTGATGCAGAAGCAATACCCTTGCCCAGGGATGAAACCACCCCACCCGTGATGAATATGTAAGTTGTCATGGATAATCCTAACATTGTTGTAAAATACTGTGCATCGCTAATGCGCAATCCACCGCATCAGTACCTTTATGGCCGTGTTTTCCGCCCAAACGATCCCAGGCCTGCTCTTCATTTTCTGTAGTTAAAACGCCAAAAATCACAGGCGTTTCATATTCCAGCGTTACACGCTGGCAACCATCACTGACTTGCTGACACACATAATCATAATGCGTGGTTTCGCCGCGAATTACGGCGCCCAAAGCTATTATAACAGCATATTTATTTTTTTTAGCCAATCGCTTGGCAATTAATGGAATTTCTACTGCTCCCGGTACTTCAACCAGCGTAATATCCTGTGTGTTAAAGCCTGTGGAGGTCAAGCGCTGCATTGCGCCAGCCAAGAGCTCTTGTGTAATCTCGTGATTAAACTGACTGACAATAATCGCAATTGGAAATGAGCTTTTATTATCCTGGTTTGCTTTTATGTGTAGCATATATATTCTCCAGTTATTGGACATTGGACAGAAGAACATGAAAAAAGACTCATGTCCTTCTGTCCATGATAATGAGTTCATGGGCATTGAGAAGGGTTACCGTATTTAATATCGAGATCTCAATTATTTGGACAAGCTACATGCGTGTTTTTGCATGTGGCTTTGTCCAAACTCCAAGAGTTACTTAATCACCAAAAAATGCCCCAATTTTTCTTTTTTTGTCTTTAAATACGTTTCATTATCCGGGGTTGATGCCACCAAGAGAGGTACACGCTCGGTAACATGGGTACCGTAATGCGTCATGGCATCTACTTTATGCGGATTATTCGTTAATAGCCTGACTGCGCTGATACCCATATATTTTAGTATCTGATAAGCCACCCCATAATTGCGACTATCAACAGGTAAACCAAGTTGCACATTCGCATCAACCGTATCAAAACCTTCCTCTTGCAAAGCATATGCTTTTAACTTGTTAGTCAAACCAATCCCACGTCCTTCTTGGCGCAAATAAATCAAAACCCCACCCTCTGCCGCTATTAACGCCAGAGATTGCTCCAGTTGAGAGCCACAGTCACATTTGCATGATCCAAACACATCACCGGTAATGCATTCGGAGTGAATTCGCACCAAAGGCACTTTATCTGCCACTGACGACGGCTTAACCAGCGCAAAATGCTCGGCATTATCCAGCTGATTGGCAAACAAAGTCATGGTGAATTCCCCATGTTTTTGTAACGGCAAGCGAGTTATAGCACTGGGTTCAACCAGACATTCATGACGAATACGATAGTCAATCAGGTCATTGATTGTAGCAATTGAAATCCCGTGTTCTTTTGAAAATTTCACCAATTGTTCACGACGACTCATCGTGCCATCTTCATTGATAATTTCACAAATAACCGCAGCAGGTGTTAACCCTGCGAGCCTTACCAAATCAACGCTACCCTCAGTTTGCCCTGCCCGCTTTAAAACCCCACCTGCCCGAGCACGCAAGGGGAAAATATGCCCTGGCGAAATAATGTCAGCGGCCGTACTGTCAGGCTTAATCGCGACTTGAATGGTGTGCGCGCGATCTTGCGCTGAAATACCGGTGGATACACCAGCAGCCGCTTCTATTGATACGGTAAACGCTGTGCCATAGGGTGAACGATTACAGTGGGTCATCATGGGTAGACCCAGTTTATCAATCATTTCTTCAGCCATAGGCAAACAAATCAAACCACGTCCAAATCGTGCCATAAAATTAATGGATTGCGCCGTGACGTGTTCTGCTGCGATGACCAGATCACCTTCATTTTCACGGCCTTCATCATCCACCAGAATCACCATACGACCTTGCTTGAGATCGCTGATTGCCTGCTCTATGGTGATAAAATGCTTAATCATGTTTTAAACTTCCCAACTGGTGTGCGACTATCCGCGTTAAATAATCAAACTCTACATTCAAACGATCACCAACACACATGTGACCTAACGTAGTATGAGCAAGGGTGTGCGGCACCAACATTACACTAATACAACCGTCACACAATGTATTTATCGTCAAACTAACGCCATCCAGCGTAATGCTGCCTTTTGGCAAAAGGTAAATGGTATCACAAGCAGCAAAGCCACCAATAATCATTTCGACATAGTCACCAACAGGTTTGACCGATTGCAAGCTGGCGGTGGTGTCAACATGACCATTTACGTAATGCCCGCCAAAACGTGTGGTTGCCAGCATTGCACGTTCCAGATTGACACCCTGACCTGGCTTGAGCTGGCCAAGATTAGTTAACTTCAAGGTTTCAGGTGATACATCAAACGCCAGTCCTTGTGAAAAATCCGGTAGCAACGTCAAACAAACGCCATTCACTGTGATACTTTCCCCTGCCTGTAACTGATCAAAGTGCGCACGAATCAACAAACTATTGGCAACATCATATTCAGTATTGGCAATCACTACCCCTTGTGCTTCAATCAATCCGGTAAACATGCACCCTCCTGCCAATCAAACTGCGCGATCATGTTATCTCCCATTGCCTGCCAGGTAATGGAACATGGGCGATTAAATATGTCTGTATTTCTCCAGGCCGCAATGGCTGCCTCTCCTAAAATTCTGGGAACAAGGTACACATACGTCCTATTCACTAACCCGGCTTTATGTAATGCATTAAACAGTTCACCACCCGCCTCGACCCACACATCGTGATATCCCAAACTGCCAAGGTGGTTAATCACAGCGGATAAATCCAGAGCCTGCTTCAGATCTCGACGTCCCTCGGGACGTCGGGCTTCGAGAAGCGGCATGCCATGATATGAACAATTCGCATGTTGGTCTTCAGGAGAAATCAAAGTACTATGATAAATATGACAGTACGCACCTTGAGCCAGCACCCTCGCCTGCGGATTGAGCGTTAATTTGCTATCAATAATAGCGATCGGTTTGACGAGCTCCTGTTCCGACAACCGAACATTTAATAATGGATCATCCTGATTAACCGTGCGTGCTGTGGTTAAGATTACATCGCTGTGCAAGCGATTCTTATGTGTGAATTCAGCGCACAACGGATTGGAAATAATAGTACGTACACCGTGCGCCCCGCCTATTTTGCCATCAAATGTTTGCGCAATTTTAGCTGTAACCCAGGGTTTGTGCGTCAACGTCCAGTGGCGATAACTTTGGTAAAAGCAATCAATCTCAGGCAAGGGGTAATGCAATGCAGTAATCCCCTTCTCCTTTAACAAAGCTGGCGTATTGTTAGCACTCACCACAGGATTGGGATCAGAGTATGCATATACCACCTGCTTAATGCCATGTTTGATAATTGCATCGACACATGGAGGCGTTCTCCCCCAGTGATTGCATGGCTCCAGCGTCACATATATAGTTACATCAGGACAATTTTCAGGAATCGAATTTAGCAACAAAACTTCTGCGTGAGGAGTTCCTGCTCCATGATGCCAGGATTGTGCTATAATTTTCCCATATTGGACCGCAACAGCACCGACACTGGGATTTGGCGCACACATACCGCGTCCAAGCCAAGCTTGTTCGAGGGCGGCAAGCAGAAACTGTTTATGCATCGTTTAACCACGCATTAAAATAAGTGCGTAGGATAACAAATTATTCAATTTTTGAGTAGGCCTAATGAACGTGTTAACCATACTAGCTGCGCAAAATCGATTAAAACGGCTTCATAAGAGCTTTTTTCCTTATTCCCTTCTCCCCAGACATGGGGAGAAGGTGCCCAAAGGGCGGATGAGGGGTTGCCTGTGCGACGTTTTTTCCCGATGCCTGCCCACAAGGGCTGGAACGCTTATATCAAGTCTGGGCTTGAGTGTTCTGCTATTAATTCCAGGACAACCATGGGCCTATTCACCCTATTCAAACAATGAACTCGACCAACTGGAAAAAGAATTCATCCAGCAAATCAATCAATCCGACAGCGTTATCCGCACCCCACTGGCCAATCAGTATATTAATCATCTAGGTAAAATGCTCGCACGTCATGGACAACTTCAAGCGCCTGTATTTTTTCTTGTGAAGTCAAATGAAATCAATGCATTTGCCGGCCCTGGAGGACATATCGGGGTAAATACGCAACTGATTTTAGCCTCTGGCAATGAAAGTGAACTGGCCGCAGTCATGGCGCATGAAATGGCTCACGTGCGCCAGCATCACCTTTACCGCATGATTGAGCATGAAAAACAAATGCACATCCCCATGTTAGCCAGCATGCTCGCATCCATCGCTCTGGGAGCTATCAACCCGGCATTGGGCAGCGGCGCACTTATGGGATCATTAACCGGATTCGCCCAAGACAACATCAATTTTGTTCGATCCAATGAAAAAGAAGCCGATCGAATTGGCATTGACATGCTGATTAAATCAGGTCTCGACCCCCGGGGTATGGCAGGGTTTTTCAAAAAAATGCAACAAAGTACACGTTACTATTATACTGACAACGTACCGGCTATTTTACGTACTCATCCATTAGATGATGACCGGATTGCAGAAGCTGAAAATCGTAGTTTGCACCTGATTAAAAAAACCTACCCCGACAACCTTGACTACCATTTATTTAAAGAATTAATACGAAATTCAGTAACTCAAGACAGTAAGAAATTAATCGGCTACTACCAACAGGAATGCGTAAAACATAGCAGTAGCACAGCCTGTCAGTATGGGCATGCATTATCTCTCTTATCAATTAATCAATACACTGAAGCGAAAACCCACTTATCCCCTTTGTTAAATCAGGATCATGATAATTTATTTTATATCATCGCGATGGCTCAAGCCGAGACAGGTAGCCAGCAATATGCCAGCGCACTCACTCGCTTAAGTGAACTGCAGGCAAACTACCCGGACAATTACGCAGCCGTCATTGAATATGCACATGCGTTGATGGAAGCCAACAAACCTGAACAGGCTGCCAGCACCCTGCTTAAAGGCAGCAGACAATTTAAAAATGATCTACCCATTTGCCAGCTATTGGCACGCGCGCAAGCCAAAAGTCACCACAAAGACTATGCCTATTTTACATTAGCTCAATGCCATATGTTGCAAGGTGAAAACCGGGCTGCGATGGGGAAATTGAAACTGGCTAAAACATTGGCGGGCAAAGATCATCTTTTGTTGGCACGAATTAATGCCAGAATGGATGAGATTAAATTAAAATAAAATAAAATAAAATAAAATTGTAACTGCTATAATCAATGTATCGGATAACTGCTCGTAGGGTGATATATGATAATTGATAAGCTGTCTTACTATGATGTGATTACTGGCGAAGATAAAAAACTTCGTGAAAATCAGAGTCTATATCTTGTACTTAGTGGTTCATCATATCATATTCGCGCTTTTTCAGCTCCCATGCAAAAATTCAATAAAGATCCCTTCTCACGTGAAGAATCTGTTTGGATGATTGATCGAGAAGAATTTTTTAATAAGATAGAAAAAATGCCTCAGTTGGTTAGCGCATTATTTCCGAACAATACGCTTACTGGCGAATCTTTAACCAATGAGGTTGCGGAAGCTTGTTTTGGGAAAGAGCCTACGAACGAAACAGCGATACCAATAAACAGACGCGCTATTATAGATGAAGAGACAAGATTCAAGATAAGTTATGCACTTTATGATATTGACCGTGAGTGTTTAATGATGAAGGATTCGATGTCTTTTTTATTAAATTGTGCTGCAACACTGTTATTCGAAGGTGTATCGATTGATGTTTCCATGCAAAAAAAAATAAATAATGCGTTTAGATTTTTACACATAATTGGAGCCGATTTAAATGAGATTGACCAAAAAGGTGAAGCGATGGCGCATTTTTACGCCAGAAAGGATAATGTTTGGTTTATTGATGCAGCATACAGATGGGGAGCTAATTTAAATGTGCTCAATCAACAGGGTGAAACCCCAGCATATGTTGCTGCTTTACACGGTAATTCACATGCACTGGAAGCATTGCATTCGGCTAACGCTAATTTAAAAACTCCTGCAACAAATGGTAAAACGCCACTATTTGTTGCCGCTGAAAAAGATCATTATGAACTTTTTAAAATATTTAAAAAATGTGGAGTAAATTTAAATCAAATCAATGGAGATGGAAAAACACTAATTGAACTTGCGGTTGAAAAAGATGACATTGAAGGAATGAAGGCTCTGCAAAAATGTGGTGTAAATTTAAATCAAATTGGATCCGATGGTAAAACTCTCGCTCATATTGCAGCTCGCAACAATAATCCTAGAGTCATTAATTTTTTGTATAAAAATCAGTATTACGTTGATCGCATCGATAATAATGGTGAAACGCCTGCGGCTATTGCTGCTCAAGAAGGAAATGGTGAAGTGCTTAGGGCATTGAAAAAAGCTGGAGTAAAATTAACGCAAGTTAATCAGGAAGGTAAAACCCTCGCACATATTGCCGCTGAAGCAGGGAAAAGCGCTGTTTTAGCTACTTTGTGCAGTTTGGAAGATAGCTCTCACATTCTAAATGTACCTGATAACGCAGGTTTTACTCCAATATTCTACGCTACGCGTAATAATGATGTTGAAACGATGAATTCTTTACGTCGACAACAACAGGATAGCTATAAGGCGCAATTAAATCAAAACAAGGATGATTGTAATTCAAAATCCACCTCATACCGAACTCCACGTCCCTCTCCAAATTGACTGACCGCCCCTATTTCCAGCAAATCCTGTAAATCGCGGGTCGCGGTCGCCTTGGATGTTCCGGTTATGATCATATACTTTTTAGCACTCATTCCGCCTTCAAATCCACCCACACCCTCCTGCATCATACGCCGAACAACTTTCAATTGACGATCATTTAGCCTGTCTTCATATTTATCAAACCAGACGGATTTTTTAAGAATAAAATTAATTTGTTTCTCAACTTCAATTTGCGCAGTTAATATCGTGTTTACAAAATACTGCAGCCAGGCCGTGATATTATTTGATTTGGAGGCTAAATTTAAAGCGGCATAATACGCTTTTTTATCGGCTTCAATGGCCTGAGAAAGGCTTAATATAATAGGGTAACCTGCGCCTTGCGATAAAGCCTTTTCCGCAATTGCGCGTCCAATCCGGCCATTACCATCCTCAAATGGATGAATGCTCTCAAAATACAAATGCGCAATCGCAGCGCGTACAGGAGCAAACTTAATTGCCTGAGCCTTGCCTGGTGCTGTATCATTAAACCAATGAATAAATTGTTCCATCTCACTAGGAACAATTTTCGAAGGAGGGGCTTCATAATGAACAATCCATCTGCCCTGATGACCCGAAACAACCTGCATCGGCTCTTCATGTGTTCGCCAACACCCCACCCTGAGATTATGGTTAGGCGAGGCGGACAACAGCATCAAATGCCAATCAAACAGTTTTTCTTCTGTCAGAGATTGATTGAAGGTGTTGCGTACATCAAGCATCAGCTCCGCCACGCCTTGAGCACGCTTGTCGTGTACTCGAACTGGATCCTGATTTAACCCAAGATGATTTTTAATCGATGATCTAATGTCAGGGCGACTGATATACTCACCCTCAATTTCAGACGTTTTAACAGCCTCCTCCACCATAAGATTAATCATGGTCTCGGTTTTCAAATTCTCAGTAAGATGACTAAGTTTGCCATTAATCAATCCGGTTTTTTCAGCAATAGCAAACAGGAGTTCATCTATGATGGATACATCATATTGAAACGTAGGCCAATCAGGTTGTTGCCAATTATATGTCTTCATGAGCCAATAATAGCCTTAAATCGGCTCAAATTCAAGGAGTTTTTGAGCCGATTAAAATACTGAATCGGCTCAATACGCCTCAATTCAATTAACCCTAGGAGGCTCATAAACAGTTGAGACAGTTGAGACGGGAGCTATTAATGGTATATCAGAGAAAAATGATGACGATGTCGATTTTTTCATCGACGTATTGGTTTGATTGTACTGTCCTGCCACGCAAATAATATTACCCTGCTCTATGCGTTGTAGTACTTCTGCCTGTAATTCCTGCCCTTCAGCTATATTCTGGCTGGATTTTTTTTCAATCATTGAGATTAAATCATACATGGACTGCAATACGGGCATATCCATACCATATGTATTGGCCAGCTCAATCGTAGCTCTAATGAGAAAATCCTTTTCTGTGGCTCTTCCAGCTCGTATATCCTGTAAAGGCGAAGAAATGACAGTATGATTTTGCTTTAACGCATCGACTGTTTTGCTTATAAATTCCAGGTCTGTGATGGCCAATTGCACTCCAAGTCTAACTGCAAGTTGAAAGAGCTCCTTTGCGCAATCACGTACGGCTATTTCGGTGGATTTATTCTCAATTAACTCCCCCATTGTGTAGTTGAAAATAGCCCCCATAATACTTCCTGCCAAATTGTAGCTGAGCTTATCTAATATAATATGCTTAATATTTTGGGTGGAATCTGTGATTATCCCTGAATGGGTATACAGGTCTGAAATGCGCCCCAGATCCTCGGTTATATCGGTATTTGTAATATTGGCAATAATATTTCTGGTATTAAAAAACTTGGAGCGCACACAAACTGCACCTTCACCCACAATGGCAGCACCATATTTAATCAACACCCCGGCTTTTACTTTGTCTACACCAATGCAATCCACAAAGTCATAAATAGAATCAATACTTCTCAAGCGAAGGGATCCAAATTCGGGTTCTGGCCTAATCCATGGCTGAATGCCATTAGCAAAAACAACCACGGGAGTATTTGAATGTTGAGAAATAGCCTTAATTTTATTGCCAAGCGCATCGGTCAGTGCCGCACATTTTACAGTGACTGCTATTATATCCTGTGGCTCAAGTATATCTTGACTGGTTTGAGCAAGATGAATTCCATTCATAGACAAGCTGGTTATATCATTAATAATGTTTACACATTCTTCTCGGGACAACCGTTCGGAAGTTTGCGGGATAAATTGATTGATTCTTAATTTAAACATGGCAGGAAAAAGATTGAACCGGTTTGTCAATTCTTCTACGGTTTCCCCACTGTCAGAAAGATTTCGCACCACCTCATCCATTTCAAAAAATCGAAAGCTCAAATTATCAGCTTTCAATAATTTCCGATATGAATCACCGGGTTGTCCATCTGGACGTGCATCTAAAATGGTTACGGTGTGTCCTGCTGCATGTAGCATCCAAGCGTGCACCAAGCCAATTGCACCAGCCCCACCCACAATAGTAATCTTTGCCATATTAAGTTTTCTCACCTTTAATATATCTATCAAACGTAACTACTCGCTCCGTAGCAAGGAACGGCCATATTTGGCGCATCTTGAACGAAAACGATTTCGAAAAATGCTCACATACCTATGTATGCTGCGCTTTTTCGAAATCGTTTTCGTTCAACCTGCACTCAAATCTGACCGTTCTCCGAGCGTCAATATCACCCTGCGAGCAGTTACTATCAAACTTCTATAAACTCGACTCCGCAGTTATTAATGTCCGGGACGACAGCATCTGGGTTCATTAATAACTGCGGAATCGAGTATAAAACTTCGCCCTTAAAACGTGGCCGCGCGCAGTATATTATGGCGCAGATAAAAAAGACAGTGTCGTTTCAATAAGATAACTATACTGCAAGCATAATGGCGTGATACGCTAAGTATTAATTTATTAAATCGCAAAAAAAGAGCCTGATGACACTTAAATGATCTATGTGCATGTTAAAAATTATGTTATAATATTTTTTTTACATATTTGGGCATTGAGAAAGATTAGCGCATTTAAATCGAGACTCAATTATTTGGACAAGCTACATGCGTGTTTTTGCATGTGGCTTTGTCCAAACTCCAAAACATATAGAGTTAAAAATAAACCATGATAAGCACTTCTCAAATAAACGCTGTTAAAAAAAACGACATCGAGATTGGTAAACACTTGAACAGTGGAGCTTTCGGAGCTATTTATAAAGGCCGCTGGAATAACCAAGAGGTCGTTATCAAAAAACCTTTGTTTAATGATAAACAGGTAGATTATTCATTTAACTTAAACAGTTTTAAAAATGAGGTGGAGCTACAAGAAAAATTATCTCATCCGAATATCGTTAAGCTACTCGATTACCAGTATGATTCAGCAGATATTTCTCGCTGCTATATTGTCCTTGAATTCATAAAATCAGGTGATTTATTTGATTTATTAAATGAACATACACTTGCTAGAAAGACGGTCCCATTAGACTGGATAATATCTATATTGAACCAAATTAGCTTGGCGCTGGATTATTTACATACTCTAAGAATTATTCACCGAGATCTGAAGCCTGAGAATGTACTTATCAACAAAAGTAATGCAGGACTTCAAGTAAAACTATGCGACTTTGGTTTTGCAACAAAGTTGCCCAATTTAAACAGCGATTGGTTCATTGGCCAGACTAATCCGGGCACATTACACTATGTATCGCCTGAAATTATAACCTCAATGAGATATTCCTTCAAAAGTGACGTATATGCCCTGGGCATGACTGCATACTTATTAGTCGCTTTGAAATATCCCTTTGACAATATTCCAACTAATAAGGGACTGATGGACGCTATAAAAAACGGAAATCGGCCAAAAACTTCTAATTTAGGCCCAAAACAATGTACCCGGTTCATTGAACAATGTTGGCAGCAAAATCCAGACGATCGCCCTTCAGTCAAAGATCTTCTTGCAGATGATTTATTTAATACCACGACTTGTGCGCGGGAACCAGATATTTTGCCAGATATTTTGCCCAAAGCACCAGAAGTTCGCTGCACAGAGGTAGTCACTAATAATAATGAAGATGTCTCTTTAAATACAGCCCCTTGTCCCCAATTCCCTTTTTGGTCCAAAAAACGGGAGAACCGTGAAACTGAAAGGCCAATTAATAAGAGACAGTTTTGTAATATTTCATAATTCCAGGACGACAGCATCCGGGTTCATTAGAGGCTGTTGACATTTGCCCTGTCGAAGCCCGACGTCCCGCGGACAAGCCGCGGGCTTATCATTACCCACATCTTTTGTAAGGCACTGAACAGCCCCCTACCAAAGATGTGGGTAATGTCAACAGACCCTACACATGGACAGAAGAACATGAGTCTTTTTTCATGTTCTTCTGTCCAATGCCCCTAACTGACGAATACGCTGTACTTCAACAACCAATCGCTTAAAGTAATCATAGGACATATAAAAATTACCCGCGTCACCTGAGCTCTTACCCCAAGAGTTTCGTAGCGTTAACAGTCCTGTATAAGTTAGACCTTCTTCATCGGTAGCAATGGCATCATCGTCATAACCTGTGATGATCATTTCATGTCCACCATGAATATCATGAATATTGATCGTCCCATTGATCGATGGGCTGATAACCCATGTATCATTGGGTACAGTGTGTTTTCCAACAGCACCTACAACGCCCATTTGAGGGGAAAAAAGCAGTACACCGAACGTGAGTCTATCCCCGGTATTGAGAGCGTCTTTCACTGCAGTGAGGATCTGCTCGCGATCGATGTCGTCAATAAATGCCTGATAAGAGTCCATCAACGAAGACCAACCCACATTAACAGAAAAATCAGACATGTCTGTGCTTATCTTTCCATAATCTGGCAGATTTAGTTCATTTTCAGGAATATTACCATCTGTTGGGTAGCTCGTTAATCCGCCACACCCGATGGTTTGTTCTATTCCCTTAGTCACAAAACCAAAGTTATCCATTTGATTTAATACCATTTGTCCCATAGAGCCGTCCCAACCACTTAAGATTGAGCCACTTGTAATATTCTCAAGGTATTGACCCAGCTCCAGTTGGCAAAGTTGACTGATGTAATCCCCGTGGTTTGATGCTGCATCAACTGCTGCTGTAATGGCAAAGGTTACACAGGTTCCATAAGGCCCTTGATCCAATACCGGGACTTGATTCATACCCAGCTGAACCTGTCTGGGTAAATTTTTATGATTGGCTGAAAACGTATTTTTTTCTGAGGATGCCAGTACGGGTTCTTCCAGTTTTTTCCATGCCTTTTCAGACAGATTCATGTTTAACAAACGAACAAATTTATTAGGTGAAGTGCTAAATCGAACGCTGTTACGAGATACTTTTGCAAGCGGGTATTTAGTCGTTCCATTTAATTCTATATCTTGTTGCGCGTATACAGCACTACTGAATAATAAGGTGATGACAATACCGTGTAATAATTTCATAAAGCATGCTCTCAAGTTAAAATAGCCATGAATGAATCTAAAAAAACATGATTGTATCAATTAGAACTTGTTTGTTCAATTAAAACCGATTTAAATCAGATCACGAAAAAGGTATGATGAGTAATAGGGATATTTGAAACAGGGAGGAATGTCATGTATTTGGCAGGATTTGGCAATCATCATCAAAGTGAAGCCATTGCAGGTGCATTGCCTGAACGGCAAAACTCACCACAGCAGTGTAATTTGGGTCTGTATGCCGAACAATTAAATGGCAGTGCATTCACACGTCCCAGACACACGAATCTACACAGTTGGCTATATCGATTAATTCCATCTGTTGTGCACGGTGATTTTACTCATTATCCCTGCGCCATGACCAATCCCTTGGCTGCATTGCAAGCGCCGAATCCAATGCGCTGGTCGGCAATGCCAGAACCGGAGGTTAAACAGGATTTTGTTGATGGTTTATTTCATGTAGCGGGTAATCATCTTAGCAATACTTATTTATACCAATGCAACCAATCCATGGACGCACGTTTTTTTAGTAACCGGGACGGCGAGATGCTGCTGGTTCCCTACGCCGGAAAAATCCGTTTGAACACTGAATTCGGTGTAATGGACATAGCGCCTGGGATGATTGCGGTGATTCCACGTGGCATCACATTTAACGTCGAATTGTTGGATGAATTCGCAGGAGGGTATGTTTGTGAAAACAGTGCTTTGCCATTCACATTGCCTCAGCTGGGTTTGATTGGCTCGAATGGCTTGGCCAATCCCAGACATTTTCTCTACCCAAAAGCCGGATTTGAAAACACAGAAGGCCCGGTAAGCTTGATTTGCAAATATCAACAACAGGTATGGATTGCTGACAGCAACCACTCCCCGTTGAATGTCGTTGCCTGGCACGGAAATTACGCGCCCTATTGTTATGATTTGTCGCTATTCAATACGATCAACACCGTGAGTTTTGATCATCCCGACCCGTCAATTTTTACCGTGCTAACCTCAGAAAGCGACACCGTTGGCGTTCCAAATCTTGATTTTGTGATTTTCCCACCCCGCTGGCTGGTTGCCGAACATACGTTTAGACCACCTTATTTTCATCGCAATGTAATGAGCGAATTAATGGGGCTTTTAAAGGGTGAATACGATGCCAAGTCTACTGGATTTGAAATAGGTGGCGTGAGCATCCATAATTGTATGACAGCCCATGGACCAGATGCCAATACGTATCAACAGGCTAGCCAACAACAGCTCAAGCCCATGCATTTTCGCAATACACTCGCGTTTATGTTTGAATCGCGTGAGGCGTGGCTAATTACCGAAAAAGCATTGGCGCATCCTGCAAGGCAGGCTGGTTATACGCATTGTTGGCAGGGATTAACGTCACAAAAGAATAAGGTGATCTTATGAGCGACTATATCCTCTATTTATTCCTGGCAGAAAAAATAGATGAGTTGTCTCGTCTTAAGAAGCAATATGAAACCGTACGTAAATTAGCTGAAACGTCACTTAAAAAAACTGAAAAACGAGCTGCGTACATGGATTATCATGATTCGCTAACAGACCTTTACAATCGAAAAAAACTAGACCTGGTTCTTAATTTGGAGCTGGAAAAAGCAGCGCGAGATCAAACACAGATTGCTCTTATCTATATTAATCTCGATCGGTTTAAATCCATTAATGATACATTCGGACCCCATATTGGTGATAAAGTGTTGCGTGAAGTCGCTGACCGATTAAAAAAAGCCACACGCTTTAGTGATGAAGTGTTACGTGAAGCCGCTGACCGATTAAAAAAAGGCACACGTTTTACTGATTTAATTGCTCGTGTTGGTGCTGATGAATTCATTGTTGTATTAACGCATATTCTAATTATTGATGATACCTTGATGCCCGTAGTTAACAGGATAAGACATCTGCTTGCTGAACCGTTCATCATCGATGGACACAAACTACACGTGATAACCAGTATAGGCATAAGCGTTTATCCAGCAGACGGCGCGGATGCCAACAGTCTCTTTAAAAATGCACATACGGCCATGTGTGCCGCAAAAAAATACGGTGGTGATCGGTTTGAATTTTGCACTCCAGAACTGACAAAGCGTGCGCAGGACAAAACCATACTCGAAGAACAGTTACGTAGTGCGTTGTTTAATAATGAATTCTATATTCATTATCAGCCTAAAGTTGCGATTAAATCAGGTAAAATAACAGGGGTTGAAGCATTGCTGCGATGGAATAATCCAAAGTTGGGTGAGCTGTTGCCCAGTTATTTTATACCATTAGCAGAAGAAATAGGTCTTATTACTCCAATGACAGAAATGATGTTTACGATGGTATGCCAACACATTAATCATTGGAAAAAAGAGAAGAGAAAACCACTGGATGTTGCCGTTAACCTATCGGGGCGTAGTTTCATCGATCTTAAATTCATGGAGCTCATTGCAGCCATTCTAAAAAAACAAAACGTTGATCCCCATGCTATTACGGTGGAAATAACAGAGAGCGTTTTAATGCAGGAAATTCAGAGCAATGCAACCATTTTAAATCAGTTTACAAACCTGGGCCTAAAAATTTCTATTGATGATTTTGGAACCGGTTATTCTTCACTGAATTACCTCAAGTATTTTACTATTGATAGTTTAAAAATAGACCAATCATTTGTCCGGGATATTGCAACCGATCCCAATGATGTCCTGATCGTGGACGCCATTATTTCCATGGCGCATAGCCTAAAATTCAAGGTCATCGCTGAGGGGGTCGAAACAAAAGAACAATGGAACTTCTTAAAAAATCATGGCTGCGATGAAATACAGGGATTTTATTTTTGCAAACCCCTGTCACCTGATGATTTGGTTAAATTCGTTGAAAATCACCCGTAGATTGGGCCAAGGCCCAACCTACAATGCTTCAAAAATAGCAGCAGCTCCCATTCCAGTTCCTATGCACATGGTTACCATACCGTACCGACCCTTTGTACGACGCAAGCCATGGAGCAACGTTGCTGTTCTTATGGTACCCGTAGCACCCAACGGATGACCTAATGCGATTGCACCACCGAGTGGATTCACCTTCTCTCGAGGCAGTTTGAGTTCTTTAATCACGGCGAGTGCCTGGGCTGCGAATGCTTCGTTGAGTTCAATCCAATCCAGCTGATCGAGGGTTATGCCTGCTCGTTTTAGTGCCAGTGGGATGGCATGAATGGGTCCTATTCCCATGATTTCAGGAGGGACACCGGCAACTGCGAAACTTAATAATCGACCCATGGGTTGCAGATTATATTGTTTTAATGCCGCTTCACTGGCTAATAATGCAATCCCGGCACCATCGCTAGTTTGTGAGCTGTTGCCTGCGGTTACTGTGCCTTTTGCGGCAAATACTGGTTTTAAACGTGCGATGGCTTCATAAGAGGTTTCAGCCCGCGGGCCCTCGTCGTTTGTGATGATCCGTGGCTTGCAGTGAAGTTCTGATGTAGCGAGATTTGCATGCCTGTCAGTGATCGTAACGGGTGTTATTTCAGCGTAAAAATCACCGCGTTGCTGGGCTGCAACGGCTCGTCGATGACTTTCTGCGGCAAATTCATCCTGTTGTTCTCGCGTGATATTCCATCGCTGCGCGACCTTTTCTGCCGTGATTCCCATACCATATGCGATAGCAATATGTTCGTTTTCAAAAATAGCTGGGTTTGCAGTGTATTTATTGCCACCTAACGGCACCATAGACATGCTTTCCACACCACCAGCCAATGCCAGTGACATATCACCCTGCCTGATGCTTGCTGCAGCGGTCGCGATGCTTTGTACGCCTGACGAACAAAACCGATTGATCGTCATCGCAGGAACAGATTGGGGCAAATCAGCCAATAAAGACGCGATACGAGCCACGTTCATCCCCTGCTCAGCTTCTGGCATGGCGCAACCAATAACCACATCCCCAATGGCTTCCCAATCCACCGTTGTCTGGCGAGCGGTTAATGCTTTGATTGTATGCGCCAACAGATCATCTGGTAATGTGTGTTTAAATACACCGCGAGGTGCTTTGCCTACAGGTGTGCGCAGGACGTCTACTATGTATATGTTGGTCATTTTTTAACTCCTGATAAATATTCTGTGTCGTTTGTTCTCGATTTCGCTGTATGTTAATTCCGTAACGGCTTACCCGTTTCTAATAAATACGCGATACGTGCCTGAGACATCGGATTAGCTGCAAGCGTCATAAACGCTTCTTTTTCCAACCGGAGCATCCAGGCTTCATCAACCAGTTCCCCCTGATTCACCTCACCACCACACAAAACTGTCGCCAAATGATTCGCCAGCACATAGTCATAGTCAGAAATAAATCCTCCCTCCAACCAATTCACCAATCCCACTTGCAATTGAGCATGGCCTTCACGGCCGGCCACGATAAAACGCGTTGGTATTAATGGTAAATAATTGGCTGCCTGCATTGATTTTATTTTGGCGAGAGCGGCATAAAGCACCTCGTTTTTATGCATGACCCAACTGTCTTTCGCTTGTAAATAACCCCGTTGCAATGCATCTGGTGCACTGCTGGCCACAGCGGCAGTTGCGATTTGTTCAAAATAGGGACGAATCAACGCCATCAAGTCGGTTCCCTGTGCCTTCGCTGCGGCACGCATGGCCATTTCCTTGCACCCACCACCGGCCGGAATAAGACCGACACCCAATTCAACCAAACCAGGGTATGATTCAAATCCTGCCATCACACCGCTGCAATGCATCATTAATTCACAACCGCCACCCAATGCACGCCCTCTCAGCGCGGCCACGGTTGGGATAGAGCTGTATTTTATTCGCATCAACAGCGTCTGAACCTCACCAATCATGGCGTCCAGTGCATTTAATTTATCAGCCTGAATTAAAGCCGCCACTTCACGCAAATTAGCGCCTGCGCTAAAATTATTTTCATCGTTTTGGTAAATAATCAAACCTTGACATTGTTGCTCTGCCATGTCCAAAGCCTGATTAAATCCATCCATCACGGATTGTCCGATGACATTCGCTTTGGTTTTGAAATGAATAACCGCCACATCATCCTTTAAATGCCATAAGCGCACGCCGTCATTTTCAAATAACGTGGTGGTAGGATGGCGAGGTTCGGACATCACGGCATCTGGAAAAAACTGTCGCTGATAAACCGGCAACTGACTACGCCCTGTAAATTGAGCCGTCGCGGGCGAGAAAGCGCCCTCCTGACTATAAAAATCGACGACTGTCTCACTCCAGGCCGGCAATTTTTTCTGACACATGGTGTAGCCTTCAGCAATCGAACGCTCTATAAACTGACGCATATCCGCAACACCTGCTGCTTGCCACGTTTCAAACGGCCCCTGAGCCCAGCCAAAACCCCACCGAAGACCTAAGTCAATATCACGTACATTGTTTGCGATGTCTTCAAGATGAAACGCGCAATAATGAAACAAATCACGAAAACACGCCGCTAAAAATCGCGCTTGCGGATGTTCGCATGTGAGTAATTTTTGCATGCGTTCACGTGGATCAGCCAGCTTCATAATAGAATGAACCTCAGGACAAACCTCACCCTTTGCCACACGATAATCACCCATTCCGACATCATAGACTTCAATCGCCTTGCCTTGCTTTCGATAAATGCCTTGCCCGGATTTTTGACCAAGATGTCCCTGTTCTATCAAGCTGACCAACCATTCTGGCAACTGGAATGCAGCATGCCAGGGATCAGAGCTCAAATGGTCCTGCATGGTATTGACCACGTGTTGCAGTGTATCGAGACCAACAACATCCATCGTACGAAACGTAGCTGATTTCGGCCGCCCGAGTAACGCGCCGGTCAGAGCATCCACATCATCCAATCCCAACTCGAATGTTTTTGCATGATGTAACGTGGCCAGCAAAGAAAAGACTCCAACACGATTGGCAATAAAATCCGGGGTATCTTTGGCTCGCACAACACCTTTACCCATGTGACTGGTTAGCCAGCTCTCGAGATTATCCAGCAATTCAGGCGAGGTTGTCGTGGCTGGAATCAATTCGGCCAAATGCATGTAACGGGGCGGATTGAAAAAATGCACGCCACAAAAACGTTGACGATGTTGTTCGGGCAAGACTTGCGCGAGGGCATTAATACTTAAACCGGAAGTATTGCTGACTAAAATAGCATTACTATTTAAATGGGGTGAAATACGTCGATATAAATCCTCTTTCCAATCCAATCGCTCAGCAATGGCTTCAATAATTAAATCACAATGGGCCAAATCAGGTAGATTGTCGGCATAATTACATGATGTTAATAATGCCGCCGTTTGAGGGGTAGCCAAAGGAGTTGGCTTTAGTTTAGCCAAGCTAGCAATGGCATGATCGACCAGCGCACTGTGCTTGCCTTCTTTCGCAGGCAAATCAAATAATAACGTTTCAATGCCTGCATTAACACAATGCGCTGCTATTTGCGCGCCCATAACACCCGCGCCAAGTACTGCAATTTTTTTGATGAAAAATGGTTCCTGCATTTTTTGCTCCTGTTAAAATTCGTCTTTGTAATCTGTGGGTACTATGTAGGGGTCCACCCTTAAACACCAAATTTTATCCCCTGTGCCAACGGCAAGGTACTCCCCCAATTAATCGTATTAGTCTGACGTCGCATGTAAGCCTTCCAAGCATCTGATCCCGACTCTCGTCCGCCGCCAGTTTCTTTTTCACCTCCAAACGCACCACCAATTTCCGCGCCTGAGGTACCAATATTAATATTCGCAATTCCGCAATCACTGCCTTGCACACTTAAATAGTATTCCGCATGCTTCAACTTCTCGGTAAACAAAGCAGACGACAAACCCTGCGGCACTGCATTTTGCATGGCAATGGCTTCATCAAGGTGATGATAAGACATGACATAGAGAATGGGCGCGAATGTTTCTTCCTGAACAATATCACAATTATTCGCTAAACCAGACACCAGTGTGGGTTGCACAAAATTACCCGAGCCTTGAATCACATAGCCACCAAACAAAACTTCCCCACCCGCATCCCGAATGCGAGTCATGGCGCGTTTAAACTGTTCAACAGCCTGCTTGTTAATCAAGGGTCCCATGAGGTTTTTAACTTCTAATGGATTGCCGATGGTGATTTGTGCATAAGCTCGTTTCAACCGTTGAATCACATCCTGATAAATCGCGGCATGGACAAACAGGCGTCGCGTCGATGTACAACGCTGCCCTGCAGTTCCTACGGCACCAAATACAATCGCAGGAATTGCCACTCCGAGATCAGCGGATTCATCGAGAATAATTGCATTGTTCCCACCCAATTCCAGAATCGAACGACCAAAGCGCCCTGCGACCTGAACTGCTACTTTTTTTCCAACTGGCGTGGAGCCGGTGAACGATATCAAAGGTATACGTGGATCATTAACCATCGTGGTTGCGATGTCATGCGATGAAGAAATGATCAGAGAAAAAATTGCCGGGCATTGATTTTCCTCTAACACACGATTACAAATGAGTTGCACTGCAATCGCGCACAAAGGGGTTGTTGATGAGGGTTTCCATATGCAGACATTACCGCAAATCGCCGCGATAAAAGCATTCCATGCCCAGACTGCCACGGGGAAATTAAATGCAGAGATGATACCGACAAGACCATAAGGATGCCATTGCTCATACATGCGATGTTCAGGCCGTTCGGAGTGCATGGTTTTACCATAGAGCATGCGTGATTGACCTACTGCAAAATCAGCAATATCGATCATTTCCTGCACCTCGCCATCCCCTTCCTGTTTAGATTTACCCATTTCCAAAGAAATCAGACTACCTAAATAATCTTTCTGTTCACGCAAGGCCTGGCCAATTTGCCGAATAATATCGCCTCGCTGCGGCGCCGGTATTATACGCCAAGCACGAAACGCTTCCTGAGCTTGTTGTATAACATCCTCGTAATCATCAACTGTACACATTGCTATATCGGCAATGTTCTCATCCGTGGAGGGATTTATGGATTGCAAACAAGGGTCTGTTAATTGACTTTTCCACGCATAACCGCTGAATGCACCGGAGTTTTTAGGTTTAATGTTCAAATGTTTTAGTAAGTCCATTTTACTCTCTCTGGTTTTCCTTCTCCCAAAGGGAGAAGGAAAAACCTAGTGAATAGTTACACAAGATACTGCCCAAATCGATTCCCCAACACATCTGCCAAGCTAAAACTCTCCTGCAACACAAGCCCTTTAAATACACCCTTCTGATTTAGCACCAAATCAACAACAGCACAAACACCTGAGCCTGTAGCAATCTGTATCGCCGACCATTCCAGCCCATGAATTATTTTTGGATAAATTTTCTTAATATAACTTTTTTCAATCAACTCGCCGTGTTTAACACCCTCAACCGAAACATAAATCAATGCCACATCCTGATATGTTTTGGGTAAAGCTCGCTCCAGAATACGCTTTAACGTATCACGATCACTATTTAATTCAAGATCATTCATAAGAAAACGCATTTTTTCACAATGACCAGGATAGCGTATCGTCTTATAATTTAAACTTTGAATTTTACCCGCATAAAGCTCACCAAGGTTGCCTAGTCCACCGGATGTATTAAATGCTTCATAATTGCACCCATCCAACTGAATAGATTCCAATCCTTCCAACGGTTTGACTACGGAAGGAAGACCCGCTTCAATTCCATAACAAAGATTGCCATATTCGTTAATCAGGCCATCTGTAGACCAGGTCAATGCGTAATGCAATGAATTACTAGAGTCTTGTGGTAACGCACCTACACGCAGCTTGGCATGATGGTATTCATCAAACTCTTGTAATAAGCTATTCGCCACAATACTGATAAACCCCGGCGCCAAACCACATTGCGGAACAAATGCCGACTCGGCACCCAATGCAATGGCTTTGATTGACGCAGCAACCGTAACATCTTCGGATAAATCAAAATAATGGGTATTAGTATTGTGAGCAGCACAAGCTACGTCGGGATTTAGAAAATAAGGCAAGCTGGAAATAATGGCCGTGATTTTATGTTTTCTTATATACGTTTGCAGCTTTTCCTGATCAGTGATATCTAATGTCACGGTTTTTATTTCCGGCATAGCAGATATTAACCCAGCAGCATCTGAACCATTAAAATCCAGATCAACCAGATGAATTTGATAAGCTTGGGCATCAGCTAACAAGCAAGCAATCATGCTGCCTATTTTGCCTGCTCCGGTGATCATTATCTTGTGCATTTAGTCCATCTCCATATTTCTGTAAAAAACTTGACCTTTTCCTGCAACTACTCTATCGTAACCCCCATTTACATTACCATATCATCCATGAATCAAACACCCATCAGCAATACATTCCGAACCAGAGTCGCCGCGTCTATACCACAAGCATCCACACTACGCAGTTTTTTTGCGGGATTGCTTATTCCCTGCGGTTTTGCACCCATTCATATGCCGGGTCTGGCTATTCTCGGTATCGCGCTGTTATTTGCACAACTACGTCAACAAACAATAAAGCAATCTTTTTATACAGGCTTTGTGTTTGGTTTAGGTTTTTTTGGTTTAGGAATTTCATGGATATATGTCAGCATCTATACCTATGGCCACCTCAACCCACCTTTATCAGCATTGATAACCTTGATGTTTGTCGCCTATCTCGCCCTTTTCCCAGGCCTTGTAGCAATGCTTTATCAAAGACTGGCTCATAATGAACTTCCTTCCTTATTCCCTTCTCCCCAGACATGGGGAGAAGGTGCCCGAAGGGCGGATGACATATGGAATACGCAGTCACGCCTACTATTCAATTGTTTTCTATTCAGTGCCATATGGTGTTTGGGTGAATTCCTACGTGCGACATTCTTGACGGGATTTCCATGGCTCCTCTTGGGAGCAGGACAATTTGATACTCCATTAAAATATTTACTACCCATTGTGGGTGTGTTCGGGGTTGGTTTTATCACATGTCTGGCGGCAACCTGTCTTGCTGCAAGTGTACAAACAAACCGTGCAAAACGTCATCCATGGATCATTGCATTTGTTGCCATCTTAATTACCCCAATGCTATTAAAAAATCATGAATGGACAACAACCCACTCCCCCGACGTCTCGGTAGGCATCATTCAAGCCAATATCTCAATGCGAGACAAGTGGGATGAGGCGTTGTTTTGGAAAATATTACAACGATATGAACACGACGCGATTCAATTGATCGGCAAGAAGCAATTAATCATCATGCCTGAATCAGCCATTCCTGTACCCATCAATTATGTCAGCGATTTTCTCAGTGATCTGAATCAACGCGCAAAAAAGGGAAACAGCGCTATTTTATTTGGTATCCCGGAACCCACGAGCACCGATGATATAGCTTACTACAATACATTAGCTACGTTGGGTACAGCACAAGGTTCATACTCAAAACAACACCTTGTACCCTTTGGTGAATTTATCCCCAAACTCTTTCAGCAACTCAGCCGCTGGTTAGCCCTTCCTCCAGCAAACATGAAGTCAGGCAAGAGCCAACAACCACTCATTACGGTACAAAATCATCCCATAGCCAGTTTAATCTGTTACGAAGTGGCCTACCCACAATTATTACGCAAGCAATTACCCCAAGCAGAATGGATTGTTTCCATTAGTGATGACGGCTGGTTTGGCCATTCTCTGGCTGTCTATCAACAACTGCAAATGTCCCAAGTACTGTCCATGCAAACCGGACGCTTTCAAATTGTAGCCAACAACGACGGCCTATCATCCATTATCAACACCCACGGCGATATCGTTGACTCACTACCTGTCTTTAGCTCAGGGATACTAAACGCATCCATCAGTCCCGCCACCGGAGCCTCACCATGGGTTTATCTCGGTGATACGCCTGTACTATTGATTAGTCTATTGATTGTACTCCTGGGATGCCTAGCGTTGTTACGCAATAAGCAATTCTGGGCCAAGACCCAACAATTGAACATACCACGAAATTCCTAATAATCAAGACTGATTGATCATATTACGATACAATCCAGCATTTATAAACAATTGTGCCCAGCCTAAAACATATCAACGGAGACAACACAATATGAATATGACCATTACGAAACGCATCCTTTCCACACAACTACCTGAGCACATCGGAGAAACAGTACGAATTCGTGGCTGGATTCATGCCGTACGATCTTTGGGTAAAATTCATTTTCTTATTATTCGCGACAGAAAAGGTTTAAGTCAGGTATTTATTCAAGATAAAGCCGAATACCAAAAAATCGCCAATTTACAGGTCGGCTCTGTTCTCTCCATAATCGGTGAAGCATCCGGAAATCCTCAAGCACACAGTCAGGTTGAGATCATTAATCCCTCCATCACGGTTGATGTTGCCATCAACGAAGCGCCTGCCATTGAATATACCAAACCCGAAATACCGTCTGAGATCGATTTTATTTTAGATCACCGCTCCATCTCTCTTCGCAATCGAAAAATTCAGGCTGTTTTTACCATTCAAGCCGAAATAGCACATGCCTATCGACTATTTATGCATGATACGGTTGATGCAGTAGAGTATTTCTCACCCAATATTATCGGTGCATCCAGTGAAGGTGGAGCGGAGTTTTTTAACGTCGATTATTTTGGATACAGTGCTACTCTGGCTCAAAGCAGCCAGCTTTACAAACAAGTTATGGTGGGTGTCAACGAACGTGTTTTTGCTTTGATGCCTTTCTTTCGTGCTGAAAAATCACATACATCCCGGCACTTATCAGAAGGCAAACAATTTGAATTTGAAATGGGTTTCTTTGAGCACTGGAGTGAGCTCATGGATATTCAGGAAGGTGCGATTAAAGCCATTGTCGCTCATTTGCATGAAACCTGCCCTACCGAGATTAAAATACTCAATGATGTGATTATCAAAGCACCTCAAGAGGTTGCATTTCCACGCCTAACCTTTGAACAAGCCCAAACAATCTATTTTGAGCGAACAGGCATTGATGAGCGTGATGAAGACGATTTAAGTCCAGCCGCTGAAAAAGAACTCTGTCAATATGCTCTTGAACAACATGGAACTGATCTTGTGTTTATCACGGACTGGAAAACCAGCAAACGCCCTTTCTACTCCTATCCAAAAGATGAGAACCCCGAGCTCACCAATACGTTCGATTTACTGTGTGCCGGTACAGAAATCACGTCCGGTGGCCAAAGAAGACATACCCATGAATCCATGCTGGAAGGCATCCGTCTAAAAGATATGGATCCAGGCAGTTTTGAAGATTACTTAAGTATTTTTAAATATGGTATGCCACCACACGGTGGCTTTGGTATGGGGCTTGAGCGCCTTACCATGACCATCCTGAAGCTGAAAAATATTCGAGAAGCGTCTTTGTTTCCATCCGATCCCAAGCGAATTGCTGGCAACAGAATTAAGGCCCATCTTTTCTTTGGTACTGAAAACATTCGCAATGAAATTATTCGTCTTCTTAAAGACAGCGACATGGCATTTGAACATAACATCCATGAACCAACACCAACATCCGAAGATTCTGCCCGCATACGTGGAACAGCCGTTGAAGAAGGGATCAAGGCATTAATTTTACGCGGAAAACAATCTAAAAAGAACTATCAGTTTAACCTACCTGCTCATCTTAAACTGGACATGAAGCGTGTCGCTGAAATTGTACAAGAAAAATGTGAGTTTGAAGATCCCGCCGTGATCAATGAGCGTTTTGGCTTGATTATTGGCGGCGTTCCACCTTTTGGTCATTTGTTGAATTTAGAAACCTATTACGATGAGCGAATTCAAACCGCCAAACGCGCCGCATTTAATTGTGGTTTAGCGACTGAATCCATTGTGATGTCTGCCTCTGATTTGATTACACTGGTTGAGCCGAAGATTGCACGTTTTTCGGCGGATTGACTGGATGCTGTCGTCCCGGAATTAAGTATTCCTTAGCAATTGAAGTTAATCAGTAAGCACGATCTGCTCCCTTCTCCCTCTGGGAGAAGGGCTGGGGATGAGGGTGCCAAGGTGTGGCACAGCTTTGAGTAATATCCCAGGGGCTGTTGCATCTCCAATAAATAACTATTGATTTTGAATAAAGCCTGTTGACAATACGTATTGATTTTATCACTATAGAGTTAAATTAATGGAATTGAATGGTTTAAGTTATAAAAATACTTAGCCTGCTTGCTTTTTGTCACACAAGCAGAAATCATGCATCGTTGTACCTAGCTGAAATTGCGCAACAAGGCTGTACAGCATCAAGACAGATAGGGATTATCATGACAAAAAAAACTCAATATAAGTCAATAACAAAAATTCATCTCCTAATCCCTCTCTGGGCATCATTGATTACAACCAACCCTGCATATGCAGTCGTATACAATCCCGCGAGTGTTGAATATGTCGACCGCAAGTTTGTTTTTTTACAACAACAAATTGATATTATACAAGCTCTATCCAGAATTCCAGGAAGCACGGGAGCGACAGGCGCGACCGGACTAACCGGTGCAGACGGTGCAGCCGGGACAACAGGCGCAACAGGGGTCGGTACCACAGGCTTAACCGGATCAACCGGAACTACAGGCTTAACCGGATCAA
>JABDAB010000010.1 GCA_013289415.1 Gammaproteobacteria bacterium | reverse complement strand
GACAGCAGGCAGACATCTGGGGAGGCCTAAACTCGATAATGCGCTGAGTATAACCGCCAAGCAATTAAAAGCGGATGGATTGAACGTGGTAGCCATAGCCAAAGAGCTAAAGCTATCTCGACCTAGTGTGTACAAGTTGCTAGCCTGATAACAGGTTATTCAATGTATCGTTAATCAATCCTGAATCGTTGCCATGGATGGCGGGCTATGGGGGGATTACATTCAATGTACAAGTTAAGACACAAAGTTACAAAACTATTATCCTGCCGCCTGCCTTACGTACACCGTAGGGGCTAATAATTAGACGATCTTGCAGCAATGGCCTGCCTATTGAATGCCCCGCTATTGATTGCACAAAATCTGCCATAGAAACAAAACCCCGTGACACAGAGAGTAATTAATATTGACCTATCCCTATCTATCCCGACCCCAATTTTTTTTAAAATTTTTACAAACTGAAGTAAATTGTATGAGGTGTGGCAGTGACGTTAGTGATGAAAGTGATGTCGAATAAAACATTTTATTTTGTGAACAGTAATTAACTATAAATTGATTAACCAACAAAGTCATGAGGCTTTTATTTGTTTATCACGCATTGTAAGTAGCCACGGTAGAAAGCAAAGCAAGTCTGTCTTCTTTCTTTAATTTATCAAACAATCTGATCAGCTCGGCTAGATCATCGGATTCGGCATAAAAATAGGCTACAGGTAATTTAAGCACGGCAGCAATCCGGCTTAGGGTTGAGTAATCAGGGGTGTGTCTCCCCATTTCATAGTGGTTCATACGAGCACTAGCAGAAAATTCATCCATGCCTGCTTCAATCCCTAGTTTTTTTTGGGATAACTTCGCCAACATTCGTGCATGTTTAAGCCTTTCACATAATGGAGAGTCTCTCATTTCAGCCTGTATAAACAATGACAAGCATAGAGAATCTAAGTTTTTATCCCGCCAAGATACTTAGGAATACTATACTTTTGAATCACAATAATATACAATGATCATAAATTGGCGTGATTGCGAATAATATGCAATAATGTGCCGGCGTGGCATAGCAAATAAATGGATTCTTTGAGTTCATATCTATTGCTAATGAGGCTAAGAAGCACATAAAAACGCGCCAAAAGAATGTGTGCATAAAACTCAATAATAATAAAAACAAACATGGACTTGTTACAAACAAGCAAATCTCTGTGGGGATTGGTGTTGTTCAAAATTTATTAATTGAGGGAAGACTGTTTTAATGAAACGACGATTATTGATATTAACCTGCATAGTTGGTCTTGAGGCGAACGCTGGTAGTGTGGACTTAATGTGGGCAGATGGAAATGACTATTTTAACAATTGTTCTAACATCCGTAGTCGACAAGATGATGTTGCAATGGCTTGTTATATTGCTTCAAGCAATTCATTTTCAGCCGGCCAGATGTTGGTCGCTACACTAAAAGATATCAATGTTATTAAGTATGGCGCACATTACAAAATGGGCATGCTTAATGGTGTTGATGCCCATCTACAACTAATTTCTCATCTGCAAAAATACCCTGAACAACGCAACTTCAAACTGGTCACTCTTTCAGCGGCGGCAGTATTGGAAAACTACCCAGTACCGGATTCATTAATCAAAGAACTGAGATGACTTACTGCAATACAGTCAATGCTGGCCTAATCAACGGTAAAACCAATGATGGTAGGCCAGTGAATTTAAATACTAACAAAACAACGAGGTGAAAATATGAGATTAATTACTAAAATTGGCTTGGTATCGGTTGTCGCATCAACCTTCATGCTTCAAGGATGCTTGGTCGCGGCTGTTGGGGCTGGTGTTGGTGCGGTTAAATGGGCCAATGCAAAAAAAATGGAAGCTAAAGTTAAATGCAATGATTCATACAATTCGTATTTAGGTCTAATGTTAAAAAGCCATAAAAGCCCAATGAATATGGATGAATACTGTAAAGGATAGGCCAAAAGAACATTTATATCTAAATTAGAGAGGGTTATTCATGAAAGGCTTACTACTAAGCATTGTGTTATTACTAACTGGTGGCTCCGCCATAGCAGCTAATACTGCAAGTTACATGAGATGTAATGGCACAGACACTACCGGCCAAAGCATGTATTTAATTGTGTATCCAAACTCAACAGATGTGAATATTAATGGGGATGTGCTGAGTATTGCTGGGCCAACTAGAAACGGCGCAGGAGTTGTCACACAAAATTTTATTAGTGTTTATGGTGTGCTTGTTTACGATTCCATTATCCCAGTCAACTACAACACATTAACGATCTATCAATTTAATGCTGTAACACAAGCAATACTAGCTCAAGCATGGCTAACCTGTAATGTTTATGGCGGTGCTATGTCTGCACCCGGTTCATCTACATCCAGTACAGCCGCACCAAATTTAATGGATCAGCAGATTTTTAATTCCATTAAAGTAGGTGCTATTAAATCAACTGGTGGTATGCCCTATAACAAATAATATTTCTCAGTTCAGTCGCCATAAAAGACCTTGTTTAATATTAATAAAGGTGGCGGCTGTATTGGGCATAACGAAACCGTTAAAAGTAAAAATTGATGAAAAGATTATTAATATCATTGTGTGCTGTAATGTGTTTTTGTATGACACCTCTATATGCAGACGGATTAACACTGTTTTCCTCGGAAATGTCTGCGGAAAATCATTGCCCAAACGATGAAGTAGTTTGGCTGAATTTACCTACAGGTATTTGGCATCCAAAGGGTGCTCGTTGGTATGGCGCAACCAAAAATGGTTCATATGTTTGTAAAAAAGAAGCAGAAATGTCTGGTGATAGGGGAAGCTTGAATGGTTAATACGATTAAAATGAAAAATATTTTTATGGCCTGTGTGCTGTTTGTTATTACACCTACTGTTTTTGCAGGTTTAACAACAGCTAGTGATCTGAATACCGATAAAAATGCAGAGCAAGAAAGTCCATTTAAAGATTGGAGGACGAGAGGCTACAAAAGTGAAGAAGATATGCGTCAATTTTATGAAGCAGTTGTGATTATCAAAAGTTACGATAGTCAAAAAATTGGTAAATCAAAGTATATTGAAGAGCTAAAGACATGTTCTGATAATCAAAACTATTACTGTTCAGGAGTTTTAGGAGAGTATTATTATTCTAATAAAGAATATTTTTTAGCATACCCATTGCTATCAAAATATTCTGGAAGTATTGGTAGCGAGGACACTGAGCTCTATATTGGTAATATGTTTGCAGCAGGTGAAGGTGTGCTACAAAATGACAATAAAGCAATCTTTCATTACACAAAATGCGCTAAACTTGGAGAAAAAATTTGTGCTTATAATATTGCAATAACGTATGATAATAACGCTATAAGAATGAGTGACGAATACTCAATTAATAGCAGTATGTGGTCAGATAAAATAAAAGCTTATGCTTGGTTTAAAGTGGCAAAAGCATTGGGGCAAAACAAACACACTTATGTAAACGGTAGCAAGGTGGATCTTTCTATTAAAATAGAAGACATGCGCAAACACTTGTCTGGCAAATCGCTTATTTCTCAGGCTGATACTTTAGCAAGCAAATTATGCTCAACCATCCCTAAATGCATTCAGTGAGAGCAGGCATAATGAAATCAATATTAAAAAACATACTGAGAGTGATTATGCTCGCATTTTTTGTAGGGTTATTGATAGCCCAATCAGGAGAGATCAATCAAATGTACGAACATATTGTGAAAGTATATCATCATGAAATTCTCTTTGTATTCATAGGCTGTATATTTTTGAGCAGAATAAAAAGCTACTGTGAAAGTGCCCACCGATGCAATTGTGAGTGTGATGATTAAAATAATCTAAGAAACTGGATAACAGTGCACACAAAGGAACGTTTAGAGGAACGTTTTATTGTTCGGTGATGCAATTTTATTTTAATAATCCTTTTCAACCCTTTCCAGTACTGGTGCCGTTGAGAGGAATCGAACCCCCGGCCTATTGATTACGAATCAATTGCTCTACCAACTGAGCTACAACGGCTAAATTATAAATTATATAGAGTACATAATGGTCTGTCGATACACCTATACAACTACCAGATACCCTTATATTGCACGGTAACTTAAGGCATTGTTGGGCTGTGTGCTTCGATCCGATTTGATTCAGTAGCAGCATTCTCATTTTTCTTTTTCCACCAAGAAGTTTCTGCAACTTCCAAATGTATTTTTTGAATAGACTGGAGAATGGCATTGCACTCTAACTTTACTTTTTTTAACGCTAAGATATGATCGCGTGTCAACAATTTTGCGTCTATTGCACGATCAAGTTGGCGGTAAGTTGGTTCGAAAAATGAAGAGCCTTCGGTGGTTAATAAAAAAATGTTTTTATGAATTTGCTTCCCGTCTTTTTTGCCATGTAAACCAAGTTGATTATACGTTAGCATCTTATGTAATATGGCATAAGTTACGGGGTGATCATGTTCAAAAATGAAAAGATGAGTAGCTGACAAAAACAGCTGTTCCGTACGAGATTGCTCATTTTGAGAAATATTAAACTGCTTATATTGCTCCTGTGTCATCACAGAAATAAAACTATGGCTTTCATCATGAACAGCTAGAAATGATGAGTTACTTTCAATTTCTTCGCATACTTTTTTTACAGCATTAACATTAACTGTGTCCAAAGATAAGGTAAAATCAATAGAACTCCAATTAGCATGTTTTAATGTATCAAGATGATCAATAACTTCTTCTGCAGTTTTAGCTTCGATGAATGAAAAACTACTGTGCTGCGCCAAAAGATCGTCGTAATAACCTTCATGATTTAATAAAATAACCTTTTTTCCACGAGAACATGCATCGTAGAGCTCCTCAAAAGTTCCAACTCCTCCAGGTAATGCAACCACTACATCAGTGTCTTTTATAAGTAAGTCTTTTCTACGTTCAATATCTTCAGTAACAATAAGCTGTTGCTGTGTATTATTGACTGAAAGACGTGCCTCAACCGCAGATGGATAGTGGAGATACAAACATTCCGGAATAATTCCTATAATCCGTCCATGATTATCAATAACACCATCTGCCATACTGTTCATAATTCCTAAGCCCGCACCATAAAAAACGGTATAATTATTTTGAGCGAATGCTTTTCCTGATTGATAGGCAGCTTCATAATAGCTTTGTGGTGCATTGGCACTACTGGCCGCAAAAACAGCAATATTTGCTTTCATATGATCTCTTGGTATTTGAGTGAGGTTATTTTATAGGAGACAATCTATCATACAGCCGATTATATTAGCAATGCGAAGGATGCTGTTTTGTATCATGGGACATCTATTATCTAGCCAGTTACTCGGATTTTTAGTAAAGTACAGACTCGGACAATTAAGTGTTCAATTAAGGTACCAATTTCATGTGGATTCGGTTATACTTCGCACCAGATTTTCAACCTTTTTTGCCAAGGAGTTGCTTTGTCTGATTCTTGTGCTGTAGCTTGCAAGGCAACAAAGCCTTGTTCTGCCTGGATGCCCTGGTTGGTATGTCTTTCGGCGGGTCTTTTTTTTCTCTATGAGTTTTTCCAACTTAATTTATTTGATGTTATCAATCAACCTTTGCGTGATGAATTTAATATTGATGCAGCGCAGCTCGGCTGGATGTCCAGTACTTATGTCTGGGCTAATGTACTTTTTCTTCTTCCGGCAGGCGTCATTCTCGACAGGTTTTCCACGCGCAGGGTGATTCTTGCTGCCATGGCCATTTGTGTACTGGGTACATTGGGTTTTGCATCAACGAATGCATTTGCTTGGGCTGCTTTTTTTCATGCAATGACAGGCATTGGCAATGCTTTTTGCTTATTATCCTGTGTGGTACTGATTTCCAGATGGTTTCCGCCACGACGTCAGGCATTGCTGATTGGTTGTGTTGTCACCATGGCATTTATTGGTGGGATGATGGCGCATACTCCATTAGCTTATCTTTGTAATCAGTATGGCTGGCGTAATGCATTATGGATTGATGCTGGCGTGGGCGCGATGATTTTCGTATGGATCAGTCTTATTGTTAAAGACAAACCAAAAAATTCCGTGTTGTCGGCAGATGCTGCTCTTGAAAAACAGGCTTACTCATCCGTATTTTTATCTGTGTTGGCTAACCGCCAGAACTGGCTTGCAGGCTTATATACAGCGTGCCTGAATCTGCCCATCATGGTGTTGTGTGCTTTGTGGGGCGCTAGCTATTTGCAAGAGGTACACCAACTCAGCGCAATTTCAGCCAGTAATGTGGTGAGTTTGATTTTTATGGGTAGCATTGTGGGTTGTCCTTTGGTGGGATGGCTATCTGATAGTATAGGCCAGCGTAAACCGCTGATGCTTGCGGGGGCAATAGCAACCCTGTTGACCGTCATTCCTTTATTTACGGGCTTCGTATTATCAGAAGCTATTTTAAGCATTATATTTTTTGCTCTGGGTTTTTTTACCAGCACTCAGGTTATCGCTTATCCATTGATTGCGGAAAGTAATCGTTCTGAGAGCACCGGTGTGGCGACAGGTATAGCCTCGGTAATTATCATGGCCATTGGGGGCTTTGGCCAGATTTTGTTTGGCTTCCTGATGCACCAGCATGCCGAAACGCAACATTATGGTATCGCTGATTATCAAGTTGCCATGTGGATATTTCCGATTGCTGCTGTTGTTGCATTGACAGCCATTTTATTGACCCGTGAAACGTATTGCGAACGTTTTAACAGGAGTAGTGATGGAAATGATTGAAGAGTATCAAGGAATAAGATCAGCAAAATCATCGCTGTTGCCTTGGGTGGTTTGTTTTGCGGCGTCATTGTTTTTCTTTTATGAGTTTATTCAGGGAAACATGTTCGCGTCGATAGCGGACAACATTATGCATGACTTTCATATTCAAGCTGACAAAATGACCTGGTTGTCGAGTATTTATTATGCGTCAAATGTTATTTTCCTGTTTGTAGCAGGGCTCATGCTTGATCGTTTTTCCAGCAAAAAAATTATCATGGTGGCAATGCTACTGTGTGTATTAAGCACATTTGTCCTAGCACATGCACAATCGTTTTATCTGGCATTATTTTGCCGTTTTGTAACGGGGATCGGCAGTGCCTTTTGTTTTCTAGGCCCGATTCGGATTGCCTCGCGCTGGTTTCCACCCAAGCGAATGGCTCTGGTTACTGGCGTAATCGTGACTATAGCGATGACGGGAGGGATGTTAGCACAGTATCCATTGACTCAGTTGGTGCTTTCTGTGGGTTGGCGAGATGCTTTGCTGATGGTTGCCTGGTTGGGTGTGGCGATGCTAGTGCTGGTGATGCTTCTGGTTAAAGATAAACCTGTGAATGCAACCGAGATGCCACGCGCTAAAATGAGTGTTATGGTTCAGGCTAAAAAAGCTTGGTGGAGTTCACAAACCATCCGTGCCGCGTTGTATACGAGCTTAATGAACATGGCCGTTGCTGTGTTTGGTGCAATGATGGGCTCACTGTATTTGATGCAGCGTCTGGATGTGAGCAAAAGCGATGCAGCAATGGTCAACTCAATGTTGTTCCTTGGAGCAATTATTGGCGGCCCGCTCATTGGCTGGTGCTCTGATAAATTGAGTTTACGTATACTACCTATGAAAGTGGGTGCCTGGGCATCGTTGACAGTTCTTCTCGGGATTTTGTATTTACCCGTTTCGTTAAGCTTGATGGCGGTACTGTTTTTTTTACTGGGATTTTTTACAGCATCTCAAGTGATTAGTTATGCGTTTGTTGCAGAAAGTAGCCCGCCCGCGATGACAGCTACGGCTGTCAGTCTGGTGTCTATTTTGACGCAAGGTGGATACATTGTGTATCAAAATTTATTTAGTATGTTATTAACATGGCAGGATAACGCACAAATAATTGATGGCGTACCTGTTTACTCGCTGCCTGAATTTCAGTCCGCGGCAATCATTTTGCCCTTGGGCTTGTGTCTGGCGCTGGCTGTAATATATGGCTTGAAAGAAACACATTGTCGGCATGTACAGGGCTGAAAATACGGGAAGTGCGATATGAGTCTTGGACGCGTTTGTATACTATTGATGGATTCTTTGGGTGTGGGTGCAAGTCTTGATGCGCCTGAATACGGTGATGCTGGCGCTAATACTTTTGGTCATATAGTTGAAGCTTGCCGTGATGGACGAGGAGACAGGCTAGGGCTGCGTGCAGGGCCTCTGTCCATTCCAAATTTGGCGCGTTTGGGCTTGTACCATGCTGCAGTCGCGAGCTCTGGTTTGAAAATGATTGATTTGGCAACCCTCGCAATGCCTGCAGGACTCTATGGTTATGCAGTCGAGCAAAGTTTGGGGAAAGATACACCTAGCGGTCATTGGGAGCTGGCTGGTGTGCCCGTGATGTACCCTTGGGGTTATTTCCCGGATACACCAGGTTGTTTTCCCAAAGAATTAATTGATGAACTGATTAAACTAGGGGGATTGCCTGGCGTGTTAGGTGAAAAACATGCATCGGGTACTGATATCATCACAGAACTTGGAGAGGCGCATTGTTTGACCGGAAAACCCATCGTGTATACATCCGCGGATAGTGTGTTTCAAATTGCGGCGCATGAACAACATTTTGGTTTGCAGCGCTTATATGACCTGTGTGAAATTGTGCGTAAATTAGTGGATAAATATCAGGTGGGGCGTGTCATTGCCCGGCCTTTCACGGGTGATTTGGGTACATTTTCTCGCACGGGTAATCGACGTGATTATTCAACATTGCCACCTTCCAAAACCTTGCTGGATTATCTTCAGCAGGCAGGCAGGGATGTTGTAGCTATTGGAAAAACGGCTGATATTTTCGCACATCAAGGCATGACGCAGACGATTAAGGCCGATGGTAATATGGCGTTATTTGATGCGACGTTGACTGCCATGAAAACAGCGCCAAAGGGTAGTCTTGTCTTCACTAATTTTGTGGATTTTGATTCATCGTATGGCCACCGACGCGATCTCGTCGGTTATGCCAACGCCTTGGAGCAATTTGATGCGCGCTTGCCTGAACTGGAAGAGTTGCTTCAGCCCGAGGACATGATTGTGATTGTGGCCGATCATGGATGCGATCCAACATTTCCAGGTTCGGATCATACCCGTGAACACATTCCTGTTCTGGTATCTGGACCAAGCCTTGCTGGCCGATTTATCGGACGACGCGATACATTTGCTGATGTTGGGCAGAGTCTTGCCGAGCGTCTTGCCATTCAACCATTATTGCATGGGGTTTCTTTTTTTTGAATAATTTGCAAGAAGGCTTTCCGGCGTCGTTTATACAATATTGCGCGACACTTCAATTGAAATTAACCTCGCTTCGAAAGGAGGTTTTTTATGTTTTGTGGTGCGCTCATAAACCCCTGAAAGCGTATGAAATTTTGAATAATTTATTAAAAATAAAGCCTAATTCAACACCTCCTACGGTATATAGGGCGTTGGAGTTTTTTGAAACCAACGGGCTTGTGCATAAAATAGAATCCATCCAGTGTTATACCCTGTGTCGTGAGCCTCATAAACAATTACCCTCTGAAGTATTGATGGTCTGTGGTGATTGTCATCAGGTTGTCGAAGTGTATGATAAAGCGGTGCGTGACTTGTTTGCCATATTGGCTGACGCTAACTGTTTTCAACTCAGGCAGGATGCTATTGAATTAAAAGGAACATGTCAGGCTTGTCTAGTGCCTCGTCATGCTCACCTTAATATTTAATGTTGACGAGGCATTAGGTTAATTATTGGTAAGAAGCATTGATTTTTTAGTCATCATCCCCATGTAACAAATACGCACATGATTCAGATCTAAAATATTAAGTGAGGATTTAATTTGGAACAATTTCGTGGTACGACCATTTTATCGGTCAGGCGGGGCAATAAAGTCGTGATTGGTGGCGACGGTCAGGCAACGCAGGGTAGCACGGTTATGAAAAGTAACGTGCGCAAAGTCAGACGGATCTACAAGGATAAAGTGATTGCAGGTTTTGCTGGTGGCACTGCGGATGCGTTTACCTTGTTTGAGCGTTTTGAAAGTAAGCTTGAAATGCATCAGGGGCATTTGGTGCGGGCTGCGGTGGAATTAGCCAAAGATTGGCGAACGGATAAATTTTTACGTCGATTAGAAGCACTTCTCGCGGTTGCTGATAGTAAATCATCTTTGATTATTACCGGTAACGGCGATGTGATAGAGCCAGAAGAAGGCATCATGGCGATTGGTTCTGGTGGGCCTTATGCACAGGCAGCCGCGCGTGCTTTGTTGGCTAACACCAAACTGTCTGCGATGGACATTGTGAAAAAAAGTCTGAACATTGCTGGTGATATTTGTATTTACACCAACCACAATTTAACTCTTGAAGAATTGGATAGCGACCGTGAGTGATAATAATTTAAAAACGATGTCGGTAATGACTCCTCGTGAAATTGTCGAGGAGCTGGATAAATATATTATTGGTCAGGATTCGGCCAAGCGCGCTGTTGCAATTGCCTTGCGAAACCGCTGGCGGCGAATGCAGATCAAAGACAGCGTGCTGCGTGATGAAATCATGCCTAAAAATATATTAATGATTGGGCCTACGGGTGTGGGTAAAACCGAAATTGCCCGACGTTTGGCTAAATTAGCTGGTGCGCCGTTTATTAAGGTTGAAGCCACTAAATTTACCGAAATTGGCTATGTTGGCCGTGATGTGGATTCGATTATTCGCGATTTGGCTGATATTGCGATCAAACAAGAGCGTGAATTAGCCGTAAAAAAAGTCCAGAGATCTGCAGAAGATGCGGCAGAAGAGCGAATACTGGATATTTTGTTACCATCCGCACGGGGTGCGTCGGTTACTGAGAAAGATTCATCGACCAGACAGATTTTCCGCAAGCAATTGCGAGAAGGGCTGCTGGATGATAATGACATTGAAATAGATATTCTTGCCTCGCCAATTGGGGTGGAAATTATGGCACCTCCCGGCATGGAGGAGATGACCAACCAGTTGCAGACAATGTTCCAACAGGTCGGTACTGGTCGCACCAGAACACGCAAGCTGACTATTCGCAAAGCCCTGAAAATATTATGCGAAGAGGAAGCAGGAAAGTTAATTAATGAAGATGATATTAAGCTTCGCGCGATTGAAAGCGTTGAACAAAATGGCATCGTATTCATTGATGAAATTGATAAAGTAGCCAAACGATCCGAGATGGGTGGTGATGTGTCACGTGAAGGCGTGCAGCGCGATTTACTGCCTTTGGTGGAGGGGACTACGGTTTCGACCAAATATGGCATGATTAAATCTGATCATATTTTGTTTATTGCTTCAGGTGCATTTCATGTGGCCAAGCCATCTGATCTGATTGCTGAGTTGCAAGGCCGTTTACCGATTCGAGTTGAGCTGTCTGCACTGACTGCTGAGGATTTTGTACGTATACTGACAGAGCCCAATGCGTCATTAACTGAGCAGTATATTGCCTTAATGAGCACAGAAGGTTTGCACTTGAGCTTTGACGAAACTGGTATTCGCCGAATTGCGGAAGTCGCATGGCAAGTGAATGAAAGCACTGAAAATATTGGTGCAAGACGTTTGTATACGGTTATGGAGCGTTTGCTTGAAGTGGTATCGTTTGATGCGACAGACAAATCAGGCGAAGGAGTGATCGTGGATACAAAATACGTGCAGCTACATCTGGGTAAATTACTCGCGAATGAAGATTTGACGCGTTATATTTTATAGTTATTTAGGATCTTCATTTATGATTAAGCCGTATATATTGGTATTGTATTATTCACGTACGGGTGCTGTGGCACAATTGGCGCAGTATATTGCACGAGGGGTGGCGCGGGTTGATGGAATTGAAGCGCGCATGCGTACCGTGCCTTCCGTTTCTACCACCTGTGAAGCGGTAGACAAAACAATTCCTGATACAGGCGCACCTTATGCTACTCTGGATGATTTACGGGAATGTTCAGGGCTTGCATTGGGTAGTCCGACGCGGTTTGGCAATATGGCCGCGTCCATGAAGTATTATTGGGATGGCACGTCATCTTTATGGTTGGCAGGTGATTTGGTTAATAAACCAGCGTGTGTATTTTCTTCATCGGCATCAATGCATGGCGGCCAGGAAACAACATTAATCAGTATGATGCTGCCTTTATTACATCATGGCATGATGATATTGGGATCGCCTTATACCGAACCTGCCTTGAATACAACACAGGGTGGCGGTACGCCTTACGGAGTGACACACGTTGCGGGTGTGACGAATGATCTTCCGTTGAGTCAAGATGAGATGAGCCTCGCAAAGGGATTAGGTGAGCGTTTGGCGAGGATTGCATTGAAAATATAGATGGAGCCCGATTTAATATGAAAGTAATTAGTTTCAACGCGAATGGCATTCGCTCGGCTGCAAAGAAAGGATTTTATGAATGGCTGCAACTGCAACAGGCCGATTTTGTTTGCATTCAGGAAACAAAAGCACAAATAAACCAGTTAATTCCTGATTCGGTATATTTTCCTAGTGAATTTCACTGCGAGTACTATGACGCTGTAAAAAAAGGTTATAGTGGCGTTGCGATCTATGCGCGCCAAAAGCCGCTTCAAGTTGTGAAGGGATTAGGATTTGACTATTGTGATACGGAAGGGCGCTATATTCAATTTGATTACCCAGGACTCAGTGTGGTGTCACTTTATTTGCCATCAGGCTCGAGTGGTGATGCGCGGCAAGTGGTTAAATACGATTTTCTTGAGCGCCTTGCCGAGCATTTGCTAGTATTGAAAGCTGCCGGTCGTGAATTGATCATCTGTGGCGATTACAACATTGCACACAAAAAAATAGATATCAAAAATTGGCGTGGTAATCAAAAAAATTCAGGTTTTTTACCCGAAGAACGAGCTTGGCTGGATCAATTGTTTGGTGCGTCTGGCTATGTCGATGCGTTTCGCTTGAGAAATCAAGCTGAAGAAGAATATACGTGGTGGTCTAATCGCGGACAAGCGCGGGCTAACAATGTTGGTTGGCGGATTGATTATCAAGTGATTACCCCTGGGTTGGTTGACCATGTGCTGGACGTCGACATTTATCGTGATACGCGGTTTTCAGATCATGCGCCGTTGTTGATTGATTATCAGGGAGATTTTTGTGCTTAAACTCGCCAGCTGGAATGTGAACTCCTTAAAGGTACGTCTTGAACAAGTGCTTGCATGGCTTGATTCTTCTCAGGTTGATATTTTAGCCTTGCAAGAAACCAAGATGACCGATGAAAATTTTCCAGTCGGAGCGTTTACCGAGAGGGGGTTTCACGTTGTTTTTTCAGGACAAAAAACCTATAACGGTGTTGCTATCATTAGTCGCCAGCCGATTCAGGATGCCGTGATGGATATTCCTGATTTAGTTGATCCCCAGAGGCGAATACTGGCGGCGACCATTGGCGACATCCGTCTGATTAATCTATATGTACCGAATGGTGCCGAAGTGGGATCAGAGAAATATGACTATAAATTAACATGGTTGCCTCATGTGACGGCCTTTATAAAGCAACAATTAACCCAATATCCACGTGTGGCTGTAGTAGGTGATTTTAATATTGCACCGGACGACAGGGATGTTCATGACCCCAAAGAGTGGGAAGGTTGTGTTTTAGTCAGTCCGTTAGAACGTCAAGCGTTTACCGAGTTGTTGGCCTTGGGCTTGCATGATAGTTTTCGTAACTTCACTCAAGACGAACAATTATTTAGCTGGTGGGATTACCGCGCTGCCGGATTTAGACGGAACAGAGGTTTGCGCATTGACCATATTCTGTTGAGTGATGCATTAAACAAGGACTGTGTGGCGAGTGTTATCGATAAAGAACCGCGCCGCGCCGAACGGCCGTCGGATCACGCACCGGTTTGGGTTGAAATGGATCCCCTCCTGAATTCCGGGACGACAGTTTGATCGAAGTATAGATTACATCCCCAGTTCAACTCTCAAGGTATTTAAACGCTCCACCTCCTCTCTATACTTAAAGCATGCAGGTCGCGTGAAAAAACGAGGTTGTTCTGTATTTAGAGGTCTAGTCTGGTCAACAGAGGTTCTTATTTTGTCAGTTATTTTATGAATAACAGCCGGAATTTCATTTTTAAGCTCATTTCCAAGTGCGCTTTGAAGGTCATTGCAGGTTTTTCTGCCCTCAATGTCCAATCGATTTAATGTAATCGTCATGGTTGCATCGGTAGAAAGATTCGGATTGCTGTGGATATCATACCATTCCAGTTGTAACTCCCGATTTCTCTCGGTGTTTTTCTCTCTATTCTCTTTCTCCGCCTGACTCAGTCTTGCTTGTTTTTGGTACTCTTTCTCGTTCTCGAAGCACGTACTTATTTCATCAACATAAAAGTCGCGGACTTTTAGGGCTTTTTCTGCGCTACCAAAACTTGCTTTCATTCTCTCACTAACTTGATATTCAGGAATTTTAAATTGACCTCCATACCAGTGTTGACATAAGCCATTATAGATAAAGTCTTTAGCTACAACATAAAAGCTGGCAGCTATCAGTCCTAGGTAAATTGTGGGTAGCAATATGAATATGAATGCTATTTCCGGGATGACAAATGAGGACAGCAACGCCGAAACCAGAATAACTGCGGCAGACAAAATCAACATAGGCATTACTGTTCTTATAATTTGGTTAACAATATTTTGCTCTCGATTAATCTTGGAATATTCAATAAATAGCGGCGTAAAGGGTTGTGTAAATTTGGACAGAATAGACTTTGCGTCAGCGATATGTCCTGCCATGCGAAAATAATTAACAATGTCAAACCAAGCAAGCCAGGATGTTTCATTTTGTGTTGCAAATCCTGTTGCCTGAAGAAACGCATGAGCATCAGCGACTTTATTGATAGAGTCAGCGCACCACTTTACCTCTTTTTGATTGTTGCGGACTTTTAGAAGGTAAGAATACAGACTAGACAACGATTCACGCGCATATTTTTTACTGAACACCGGAGGGTTTGGGAAAGGTTTTTGGCCATTGATAAGACTTATGTTAAGTTTGATGTGATCCTGAAGAGATGCTTCATATCTTTCAACCCATTCATCTATAGTGACTGTTTTTTTAGCTAGTGTTTTTGCATGCTCAGCGTTAAATTGATCCAGATTCATGACTTGGATGTGATGTTGAGTTGTGGTTTGTAACAGGTCTACATGTAGATGCTCAACGTGCTTTAACGCCCACTCCTGAAGTATGGATTTGAGCTTGATTTTATGGATGTGTTGTACGAGATCCCGGTACTCTTTTGAGGAGCGCAGGTTATATTGAAGATAGGCCTGAGCAGATTCAATGTACTCCTCCCGGGATGATGTGTCTGGCACGGTTGACATCATTCGGTACAGTTGAGTGAATATCCCTTTGTTTTCAGCCCGCGTCAGGTTTTGTTCCAGTTGTTGAACAGCCTGAATCAATTCATTCCCCGCATCAGTAGCTTCAAAGGCAGAGCGAATATTTTGGGGTAATGTTTCGTAGCCGAGTATCAATTTACTTGCCAAACTTATAAAATCCATACTAGTCCACTCAAACTTTTGCGCATTGTACTATTTATATATTAAGCCAATATTAACTGTGGAATAAAGGCGCATATGGAGTGTTTGTTTTTTTATTTGATCGATTTTATATCTTGGTCTTCCCCTGCAATTCGTGGTGCCTGTTGATTTAAAATCCAAATTCTGGTATTGTTGTTCGTCATTTTGAGAGTATGGTGCCTGGCCATATTTCGCATGCGAAGCATGTGATCGGGTGGCGATATTCGTTATGTAATTATATAGAGAGTAGTATTATGAAAGATTCGATACATCCTGATTATAAAGTGATTAATGTGACGTGCAGTTGCGGACATGTGTTTGAAACCAAATCAACCATGTGCAAAGATTTAAGTATTGAGGTGTGCGCAAATTGCCATCCTTTTTATACCGGTAAACAAAAATTAGTAGATACGGGTGGACGAGTACAGAAATTCCGTGATCGTTATAAATCACGCATTGCAACACAGCCAGACGCTTAATTTACTTATTAGAAAAAAAAATGCGCATTTAATTTGCGCATTTTTTTTTAAAAATGACTGGCCTTCGCATGTGTTTACCTACACATGATTTTTACTGATTATCTTCAATTAAGAGAGTAAACACCGTGAGTGCAAATGATTTAAAACAAAGAGCACTGCACTATCACGAATTTCCCACGCCAGGGAAACTTGCTGTGCACGTGACCAAGCCTACAAATTCACAAGATGATTTATCACTCGCATATACACCTGGTGTTGCAGAGCCTGTGTTGGCCATCGCCGAAAATCCGGAGGATGCTTATCGTTATACGGCCAAGGGAAATTTGATTGCCGTGATGACCAATGGAACAGCGGTGCTCGGTTTAGGTGATGTTGGTGCGTTGGCCAGTAAGCCTGTTATGGAAGGTAAAGCTGTATTGTTCAAACAGTTTGCAGATATTGATGTATTTGACATTGAAATCGACGCGGATGATCCACAAGATTTTATTTCTACTGCAAAACGGATTTCGCCAACATTTGGTGGGATTAACCTCGAGGACATTAAAGCTCCAGAGTGTTTTGAGATCGAGTTGGCATTGATTGAGCAACTCAACATTCCTGTATTTCATGATGATCAGCATGGCACGGCTATCGTCGTGGCAGCTGGATTATTGAATGCACTGGAATTGCAAAATAAAAAACTATCGGAAGCACGTATTGTTTGTATTGGTGCTGGTGCTGCAGGAATTGCCTCCATGCGATTACTGGTTGCTTTAGGCGCTGATAAAAAAAATATGTTGTTGCTGGATAGTAAAGGTGTTATTCATTCAGGACGTGAAGATTTAAATACTTACAAATTTGCATTTGCAATTACAACTGACCGGAGAACGCTGGCTGATGCGCTAGTAGATGCGGATGTTTTTATTGGCGTTGCCAAGGCAGATCTTTTGAATGCAGAGCTTTTGACGTTAATGGCGCCCAAGCCTATTATTTTTGCATTATCAAACCCTGAGCCTGAAATTAGGCCTGATTTGGCATTGCAAGTTCGTAATGACTTGATTATTGCTACAGGACGTAGTGATTATCCCAATCAAGTTAACAATGTTCTTTGTTTTCCCTATATTTTTCGCGGGGCATTGGACGTTCGTGCTACTTGCATTAATCAAGCCATGCAAATAGCCGCAGTTGAGGCCATCCGCCAGTTGGTGCATGAGCCAGTTCCTCAAGCTGTAAAAGATAATTACCCGGGTGTTATTAATTGGGAATTTGGTGCAGACTATATACTACCTAAACCAATTGATCCTCGTTTGAGGGAACGGGTTCCTGCTGCTGTGGCGAAGGCTGCTATTGCCAGCGGTGTTAATCGAACAGCCTAAGCTTGTCCGAAATGGCATATTTCGGGCACGTCCTAACTTTAATCCATCAGTTAAGGAGTTTGCTTTGCGTAATAAAAACAATAAGAAGTACGTGCTGACTGCATGGGCAATTTGTGGTCTTGGTGCATTGTTTTATGCATATGAATACCTGCTTAGAATATCTCCTAGTGCGATGGAGCCTGCATTGCGGTCACATTTTAATTTATCTGCCACAGGGTTTGGCTTGTTGTCAGCTGTATATTATTATGCTTATGTACCCATGCAGTTACCTGTTGGTGTGTTAATGGATCGCTATGGTCCAAGACGTTTGTTGACTCTGGCGTGCCTTATTTGTGTTATTGGCGCATTTATGTTTGCAGGCACAGACGCGTTTTCTGTAGCGGCTTCAGGACGATTTCTGGTGGGAATTGGTTCGGCTTTTGCATTCGTTGGCGTATTGAAGCTGGCTACGATCTGGTTGCCTGAGGATAAGTTGGCCATGGTCGCCGGTTTGACTGCTGCATTGGGTACTATTGGCGCAATGTTTGGTGATAATGTACTCGGTGGCATGGTTGAAAGCTCAGGTTGGCAGAAAACCATCAATTACACCGCGGTATTCGGAATCGGTTTGATGGCTGTGCTGTGGTTTTGCATACATGATCACAAACGAGATCCAGACAGTGGTGGTACTATCGATAGTTTCAGAAAAAATATGGTTGATTTAGGGATTATCCTGCGTGAAAAACAGGTCTGGATCAACGGCATGTTTGGCTGCCTTGTATATTTGCCAACAACGATTTTTGCAGAATTGTGGGGGATCCCCTATTTTATGCATGCACATGGACTAACCCCAACCGATGCGGGCTTTGCCAATTCACTGCTGTTTTTCGGGTTCATGCTAGGTGCACCAACGATGGGATATATTTCCGATAAAATCAAGCGACGTAAATTACCCATGTTGATTGGTGCGATTGGTGCTGCCATCATCATGTCAGCCATTCTGTATCTGCCTGGATTAAACACACACATGCTGTATGTTTTGGTGTTTTTGTTAGGTTTGTTTTACAGTGCTCAGGCCATTGTGTTTGCAGTGGGGCGTGAGTTAAGCCCTAATGAAGCAGCTGGAACGGCAATTGCTACTACCAACATGATTGTTATGATCGGGGCGATGTTTTTGCAACCGCTGGTTGGCCGCTTGTTGGATTGGAGCTCTTACCTCCATCATTCAACCATTACATCTGCTCCATTATTGCCAGTCAATCAAATGCAAAAACTGTATTCAGCGACTGATTATCAGGTTGCCTTGTCAATTATCCCCATTGGTATTGTAATCGCAGCTATATTGGTAGGGTTTTTTATAAAGGAAACACATGCCCATGCACCAAAATAGTCCTATTTCAAGAAGACAGATTGTATTTGGCAGCGTAATTTGCGCAATTGCAGCATTATTTTATTGCTATGAATTTGTTTTACGTATTATTCCAGGTGTATTGCAAAGTGAGTTAAGTGCCGCGTTTGGTCATATCTCCGCTTCAACATTTGGGCAATTGTCTGCGCTGTATTATTTTGCCTATTCGCCAATGCAAGTGCCGGTGGGTATTCTGATGGATCGGTTTGGTCCGCGGCGTCTTTTGTCATTAGCCTGCTTATGCTGTACAGCGGGTTCGTTCATGTTTAGTTATTCTTCATCAATGATGATTGCTGGAAGTGGGCGATTTTTGGTTGGATTTGGGTCAGCTTTTGCATTTGTCGGTGTTTTATCGTTAGCGGTGCACTGGCTACCTCGTCGATATTTTTCATTGGTCGCGGGCTTGATGACAACCTTGGGTATGATGGGTTTGATTTATGGCGAAATGAAAATTACCGAACTGGCTGCCTCCATGGGATTGCATTACGTCCTGTTAACCATGGTTGTGATTGGATTATTTCTGACGGTGTTGATTTTTCTAGTTGTACGCGATGGTCCGGGTGGCTTGGCAGTGAAGTCTCAGTCCTTATCTGATTTTTATCGGAATATTGTGCGTGTACTGGTTTCACCACAAGTGTGGCTAATTGCATTTGTTGGCGCATGCCTTTACACATCATTATCAGTATTTGGTGAGCTGTGGGGTAAATCCTATTTGGAGCTGGCGCATCATTTAACAAAAATTGAGGCGGCCAAAACAATTTCAGCCATGTTTCTGGGTTGGGCTGTCGGCGCACCTCTAGCAGGGTATTTTTCTGACAGAAGTGGTCGTCGAGCTTTTCCCTTGGTGATCGGTGCATTGATGTCTCTGGTGTGTATCAGTATTATTTTATATCTCCCCGGATTATCTTATGTTGCATTGAGTGTGTTGATGTTTTTTTATGGTGTGTTTAGCGCTACTGAAATTATTGTTTTCGTTATGGCTAAAGAAAATAGTGGTGCCGAGCTGTCAGGAACCGTATTCGCAGTTGCGAATATGATTGTTACCTTGGGCGGGGTTATATTTCAGCCGCTGGTTGGTTTATTGTTAGATAAGTGTAGCAGTGGTCGGCTGGTTGATGGGGTGCATGTATATTCGGTAATCGATTATCAATTGGCATTGTCTGTCCTGCCTGTATCTCTTTTACTAGTTATGGTAGCGGCTTTTTTCTTGAAAGACAGATCTTCTCTAAAAATGTAGGGTGGGCAAAGGAGCCAGCGGCGACGTGCCTACCTTACCTACGAAAAATAGCCAGCAGCTCTTTTGCTGGCGATCTATGCTCCGCATTGCAACTGATTCGTCGGTTGACAGTAAAGGATTTTATTTCTGCATTATGATATTGCTCACGAGTAAACTCAGTGTCGTGATTGGAAATAATCACGGTTATTCCCTGCGCGGCACTTTCTCGGGCTAAATTAGCTAATACGATTTGTTCTTCTTCGCCAAATTTCTTGTGCGTATACGCTGAGAAATTTGAACTTTGTATCAAGGGTGCATAAGGCGGATCGCAATAAATTAAATCACCAGCTCGTGCATGCTTGAATGTTTCGCGGAAATCGCCCTGCATCAATGTGGCTTGTTGGCTTTTTTTATAAAAAAATCGCATTTCCTCCTCAGGAAAATAGGGTTTGCTATAGCGGCCAAATGGAACATTATAGCCACCTTGCTGATTGTAACGGCAAAGACCATTATAACCATGTCGATTTAAATATAAAAACAGCGCGGCTCGCTCACGTTTATCAGTACATTCATTAAAACGTTCGCGGATTTCATAATATCTTATGGAACAATTATTTTCCGGGCAAAAAAATGTCTTGCACCAGCTAATAAACGTCTCATCTTCAGTTTTTAAATACTGAAACAACGAAATCAAATCCTGATTTTCTTCAGCCAGCAAATAATCTGGGTAGTTCGTATTATTAAATATGGCTGCGGAACCGGTGAAGGGTTCAATCAACCGATTTGCTGCGGGGAAAAATTCCAGGATGAGCTTAAGGCAACTATATTTATTTCCTGCCCACTTCAAAAATGGTCTGATGTTGAAATTCCAAAGCGATTTTTATTGTGTGAAGTATCGCTTAATTTATTTGAAAAGGCCAGTAATTTAAGATTCGTGCGCTCGGCCAGTTGTTGACGTTGCATAGCATGCTCGTTATTATTCATTCACAAGAATCTTCACCAGGATGCCATGATGGATGACCTTAATAATTTATTGAAACCTGTATGGGGTCCACATAAATGGATCCTTCAGGGCTGGAATCAAATCACAGATGATGAAAAGCAGATCATTAAAATCCGCTTGGATGATATGTTCAAAAATGGCCTTCCTTTTGAGCTCAAGCACGACAAATTGATTTATATCCATGTATTTACACTGTTAGCGCAGGTGGAAGTAATAGCAATCCAGATCCCATTGAAATTTGAGTCAAAAATGTCCACTCCCGAGCTTGGGCAACATATGCGAACACAATTACTCGATGAGATTTTTCATTCACTGGTCTTCACTAAAATTCTTTATTTGTTATGTGAGCCCTATGCCTTTCCACCTGATTATAATGCTAATGTAGAAAAATTCTGTCAATTTGTTAGAGATGAGACGTGTCCAAAAATTGCAGTGGTTTTACTAAATATGCTAGCAGAGGGTTGGATCGAAGAGTTGTTTAAGTGCCTGCAACAACACCATGTTGCACCCAAAGTGTTTGATATTATCCTTGAGGATGAACGTCGCCATGTTAGTGAAGCTGATTTGTACTACGAGATTGGTTTGCCTGATATGCAACAAATTGTACCGAAGCTTCGCTGTCTGGAGGAATTACTACTCACGACTATATTTTATCAATATAATGTGAGTGTGTCGCTGATGAATTTGGTGGGAACTCAGGGCATGTGTAATTATTTCCATTCCATAAATAAAAAACATGGCTCGCAGTTGCAAAAACTTAATCTGAAACCTGGGGATAGATGGCAGTCCTCAATGCAACGACTTCCTGCGATGTTTTTAACGCTTAAACAGAACACTACCGCTTCACTTGAAACTGAGATGACTCCGGTTCGGAAAATTCTTATGACCCAGTGGTGTGATCCATTCGATCCAACGATGGTCGGGCAGTTTAATCTTGATATTACCTGCCTTGATTTTTTTAATAAAAAATACCCATCCGAAACGTTGACAACGCTTATGTTACAAACCATCAGTCAGCTTTTGGTGGATTATCCTGAATATCAATTGTATATTCGTAATAAAAAACTCTATCAGCGTCAGGATGTTCGTGTTGGGCTTGTTGTAAAATTACCCGGATGCGCTGACCAAATGGGTACCATTACTTTTCAGGATTGTCATACACTAACAGTACAAGCCTTGTCTGCTAGGATACGACAGGTTGTTGCAATGATGGTTTATTGTTATAAAAAACGGGAACAGCTGGAGCACGAGTATCCTAGGTTAAAATCGATACAGGACAATTTATTGGATGAAATGAAGAATCCTGTGTACCGTCCTATTCTTCCAGAGGTTCCTGGGGTTTGCTTGAGTAACAATGGAGCGGCTGGTTATATACAGGGATCATCGCCTTTATTATCCAATGAAGCCTCAAAAGTGACGTTATTTGAAGTTCAGCGAACGCCAGTTTGGAATAAAACGAGTAACACGTTTGAAGCACGGGATTTATTGCCAGTGTCAGTTAGTGTAGATCATCGTGTTTATGGTGGAGATTTACCCATGCCAAAGATAATTTCAAAAATCTTTCAGGATGTTTTTCAACGCATGAAACCCTATAAAAAGATGTCTGTTAAAATGGATGGTTTGGAGATGTCGATGGAAAAAATAGTGGATGGTTTACTCGCTGAAAATCTGGAGTTAGGCTATATGATATTAATGACGTTGCAAACAATGTGGCCTGATTATATGCGAATTGAAGATTTGTTTAAAAATATGAAAGCAATTACGCCAGCGTAGGTTGGGCCTTGGCCCAACAGTAAATATTTTTGTTGGGCCAAGGCCCAACCTACGTTGTTTTAAACCGCAAGATAAAGTAAAAATATCGCAATAACTATAACCATAGCCAAACCAATATTACCACCCCGAACAAGAATCATGCTGCTACTAGTATCTGTCTTCCGTCCACGCCATGCCATGACCGCCGGTAACAAAAGCAATAAAATAACGCAACAAACACCGGCGTAGCTTAAGGCCTGCAGATAAATGCCTGGGCTGATTAATACAACGACGAGGGGAGGTAAAAATGTCAATGCCAATGTGAACTTGCCTTGTGAGCCGTTTTTTCTCAAGTTCAACCCGTCGGCAAGAAAATCAAACAAGCCCAGCGATACACCTAAAAATGCGGTGAGCATGCAAATTGAGGTAAAAAAGCCGAAAAACCCGGTAATCCATTTGCTGTTTACGGCAAGGCTTATAGCTTGTGTTAATCCACTGGTAGGGTGTTCACTGTTCATCAGGGCTAGTAGACCGTTGGTGCCATCGCGTTCGACCACACCCATGATGACCGCGTTCCAGACAATGTAACAAACGAGTGGGACGAAAGAGCCTAAAATAATAACTCGACGTAATGCTTGAATGTCATCATTAAAATATTCACGCAAACTGGGTACTATAGATGCGAAACTAAACGAGGTAATCAAAATCATGAGACTACCGGTGATGGCTTTCAGGGAACCGCCACCTAGTTTGGGAATATCTATGTGGGGAATGATAATAACTACCAGCAGCAGATAGATTCCTAGCTTGCCAAACATCAGGCTGCGATTTACATAATCTACGACGCGAATACCACCGTAGATTATGAAGCTGAATATTAGGGTAAATATCAACGAGGTGACTTCACTGGGTAAATCAATATGAGCGGCGTGCAACAGGCTGTTGAACACATCAGTACCACCGGAAATATAGGCCGCAAGCAGTGTGTAAAGTAAAAAAAGATAGGTTGTCCAGGCAATGATTTGACCGGGAAGACCCAAGGTTGATTTAGCCATTGAGATCATATTGCTGCCAGCGGGCAGGCGTAGATTAACTTCAAGAACCAATAACGCACCAACCGTCATGATGAGCCAGCATGCAATCAGAAAAAAAACTGAATTGCACATCCCCGCTGCTGCAGTAGATACAGGCAGTGCCAGCATTCCACCGCCAATAGATGTTCCTACAATTAATAATATACCACCGATGATTTTTGAATCAGGCACGAAAACATCCATTATTTGTTTAAATTAATCGCAAGATGATATTTTGAATTTCAGACCGTGTCAATGCGTTGATTCTTCATTTTGAGACGCTTATTTCATCCCGTCATTCACCTGCTCGATATGTTCTGAGACCGATTGTTTATTTTCCCATTGTATTTCAATTCGGCGGTTGTATGCACTGCCATGAATCCAGTGATTGTCTCCCACGTCAAACTTATCGGCAAACCCTTCTGCACTAAGACGTCTGGCACTAATATTGTTTGCCCAAAGAAATGTTAACATGGTTTCCGCTCGTGCTTGTGATAATAGTTCTTTATGGTGTTTTGTTCCGACATTATCTGTGAATCCAGCAATATTAACGATGCTGCATTTATATAGCCTTAGTAATTTAATGATATTATTTAGTCCCTCAAAACAAAGCTCATTTAACTTGGGGCTATTGAATTCATAATAATGATCGGTAGGCACAATGAGAACCATTGTATCGCCATACTGCACAAACTCGATATCGTTCTTTAGAAGATCACGAATAGTCTCTGCTTTACCGGCATGCCGTATCTCGGAAAATGTCCCCAAAGTACCACCAATAAGACCACCTATCGCACCACCAATCGCGTTACCCCCTGCAAGCGAGCCAGTAATAGTACCAACGCTAGCACCGGCTACAATGCGTTTGACCGGTGGGGGTGGTTTTTCAAAATTATTGTAAGGTGGATGAAAGCAGCCACTTAACGTTAAGGAAAGCAGACTAACGCAAGCCGTGCGTTTGGCAAGGGTTTGGGCTGACATTTTCACTCCTGTAACAAATCAGTATTCATTATTAAGCATCTGTAGTGATTTCGCAATCCGATATTTACTCCGCCCAAGGCAATTTCCATGAAATTGATTTGTAAACCGAGTGCTGTTATGCTTTTTAGAAATGATTAAATCAGGATTCATGCCTTGAGTGCACCCAATAAATCCTCAGCTCAAACGCTTCCTTCTCTGTCGTTGGCGGCTCTTGGTGTGGTTTATGGCGATATTGGAACTAGTCCATTATATGCACTTCGAGAGTCTCTGAGCGGGATGCCGATTAATTTAATCGATGTTCTGGGCGTTTTATCTTTAATTTTTTGGTCGCTAATTTTTGTTATTTCCATTAAATATTTACTTATTTTGTTACGCGCGGACAATAATGGTGAAGGTGGGATCCTGGCTCTATCTGCCTTGATCAAACGTACCAATGAGCATCGGTCCAAACTTTTTTTTATTGTGGGTATATTGGGTGCCGGTTTAATGCTTGGGGATGGCATGTTAACGCCTGCGATTTCCGTAATCAGTGCGCTTGAAGGGTTTAATGTGTTTGTTCCGGCGATTTCCTCTTGGATCTTGCCCTTGACGTGCATTGTGTTATTGGCTTTATTTTCCATGCAGTCGTTTGGTACGGAAAAAATCGGTTTTATTTTTGGGCCGATTATTTTTATCTGGTTTTCTACAATTGCCATATTGGGCGGAATACAAATCATTCACAATCCCATTGTGCTGAAAGCAATTAACCCGTGGTATGCATTTGAATTTTTTTATCAAAATGGTTGGAAGGGCTACGCACTATTGGGCGGCGTGTTTCTAGTCATGACCGGTGGTGAGGCACTCTATGCTGATTTGGGGCATTTTGGTAAAACACCCATACGTCTGACTTGGTTTATTCTGGTTTTGCCCTGTTTGCTGTTGAATTATTTTGGGCAAGGGGCTTATTTACTGGCACATCCTGAAGGAATTGCGAATCCGTTTTACATGCTAGCGCCTGAGTGGTTGGCTTTTCCTCTCATTATTCTTGCAACCATGGCAACTATTATTGCATCGCAGGCAGTCATTTCTGCCACGTTTTCTATAACGAAGCAGGCTGTGTTGCTGGGGCTGTACCCTCATTTGCCCATTGTTCAAACCTCAGGTTCTCAGAGTGGGCAGATTTATATTCCACAAATGAATTTAATCCTTGCTATCGGTACATTGTTGTTGGTTCTGACGTTTAAAAATTCAGATGCCTTGACTCATGCATATGGCATTGCAGTTAACCTGGTTATGGTGCTGACCAGCGTGCTGGTTGTTTATGTGATAATTAATATCTGGCATTGGAATTGGGCGGTCGTGGTTATTTTGTGTTTGTTTTTTGGAGTCATCGATACGGCGTTTTTAGGTGCAAATATCCAAAAAATACTGACGGGAGGTTGGGTTCCTATCGTGTTTTCCTGCATGTGCGCGTTTGTGATGTATACTTGGTATGTAGGTAGAGTATATCTTCAAAAAACGTATTACATGAAAAAAGAAGCGTTTTCAAAAATATTAAAGCAATTGAACTACAGGAGTTTGAATCGAATTCCCAACACCACAGTGATATTTATCACGGATATTTATGATAAAAGCGGTGGTAGTTTTCTAAATTTTTTAAAGCTTAATCGAACGATGCCTGAACATGTATTGATAATAAATTATACAGTTGGAAATGTTCCATATGTATCCCCGGTAAATCAATTGCACGTATCATGTTTGAAAGATAACATCTGTGAACTAACGTTACATTATGGTTTCATGGACACGGTATCGATTCCACATGCCTTATTAATGGCTAACTCTCGCAAGAGTTTACCGTTCCCCGTGGATGTTAATACTGTTATGTATTTTATTGAAATTCCCAATGTCGTTCCCTCACGTGAACAGAAAAAATCGATGTGGTTTTTTTGGCAGGAAAAACTATTTTCATTTCTGGTCAGAAATTATTCTGCAAACTTGAATATTGAATTTTATCAATTACCCTACAATAGAACAGTAGCAATTGGCACGTACTATATGATCTAGCACAAATAATTCATCAATAACGTTGCCGCCAATTTTGCTGTTTGTGCGTTAACATCGAATTCAGGTGCCAGTTCAACGATCTCCAGGCTGATGACTTTCCCGCTGTTCTTTAATAATTTTAACGCATCAATGACATAGTTTGATCCAATACCTAGCGGTTGAGGCGCACTAACTCCTGGTGCTAGAGCCCCGCTAAATACATCCAGACACACGGACACATAAATATGTTCATGTGACTGGATGATCTGTTCAATAAAACCCAAATCATGGGGATTAGCGTGAATTTTTTCTGCCAACAGGTAATTAACGTGATTCGATTTTGCGTAATTGAACAAACTCTTGGTGTTTGAGAAGGGTTGAATGCCTGCGCAATAATAGTTAAATGGTTTGTTCTCGGATGTTAATAAGTCATTTATTTGACGAAAGGGTGTGCCTGAGCTGCCAAATTGGCCATTGATTAATGGTCGTAAATCAAAGTGCGCATCAAAATTAAGGATGGCAATAACTGCGTCACGGTAGTGTCGAGCAACGCCCTGAAAATGACCCCAAGCGGTTTCGTGTCCACCACCAATCACAACGGGCATTAAATTGTGCGATAACATCTTGGCGACCTGGATGCTGAGTTCGGTTTGAGCTGTTTCCAGATCACCATCCAGGCATTTAACGTTGCCCGCATCATATAAATTGAACGACGAATGCATGGGAAATCTGGCCAGTGCGCGCCTGAATGACATGGGACCCTCTTTCGCACCGGGGTTGCCCTGATTTCGGGTTACGCCAGTATCGGACTCAAAGCCTAATAATCCATATCCGGATAATTTTGTTGCGGACATGTCATTCAAGTCTAAATATTGAATGATTTGATATACATACTCGTTGGTCAGGGCATCTGCTCTACCTGACCAAATGGTGCGATCTGTAGTGGGGGAGTATAATGTTGTCATTTTTTTATCAGCCTGATCCTACTCACTAGCATATGATTTTATCAATACCCCCTTGCTATTACTATTCAAATTACCGAATAATTGGAGTAACTACTGACCCCGTAGCAAGGATCGGATATATTTGGCGCATTTTGAGCGAAAATCTTACCGTTCTCCGAGCGTCAATATTACCCTCCGAGCAGTTACTAATTGGAGGCATTTAATCAGGTATGGACATCTATGCATAAAAATATAACAGCACCTACAGGAACCCAACTTCATGCTAAATCATGGCTTACGGAAGCACCGCTGAGGATGCTGATGAATAATCTTGATCCAGCTGTGGCAGAGCACCCGGACGAACTCGTTGTTTATGGGGGAATTGGAAAAGCTGCACGAAACTGGGCCTGTTACGAGCAAATCATCGCATCATTAACATCATTGGAAGACGATGAAACGTTATTAATTCAGTCAGGTAAACCGGTTGGTATTTTTAAAACCCACAAAGATGCACCGCGTGTTTTACTGGCCAACTCCAATCTTGTGCCGCATTGGGCAACCTGGGAGCATTTTCATGCGCTCGATAAAGCAGGTCTCATGATGTATGGGCAAATGACTGCGGGATCGTGGATTTATATTGGTACACAAGGCATTGTTCAGGGTACGTATGAAACGTTTCTGGAGATGGGCCGCCAGCATTATCATGGCAATTTGAGCGGCAAATGGATACTTACCGCAGGGCTGGGTGGCATGGGTGGAGCACAGCCTTTGGCCGCCGTGATGGCGGGTGCCTGCATGCTGGCTATTGAGTGTGATGAAAGCCGAATTGATTTGAGATTAAAATCGCATTATCTGGATCACAAAGCAACCTGTCTTGATGAGGCACTGAGCCTCATTAAGCAAGCCTGCAACGATAAAAGAGCCATTTCAGTAGGATTATTGGGTAATGCCGCTGATCTGTTACCTGAGTTAATAGCGCGTGGGATAAGGCCTGATGCGGTCACTGATCAAACCAGCGCACATGATCCATTAAATGGATACCTGCCTATCGGTTGGTCGATTGCTGAAGCACGCAAACAGCGCGTTGACAATCCAGAGTTGGTGATTAAAAAAGCCAAGGCATCGATGGCGATTCACGTTAAGGCTATGCTGCATTTTCACCAGCAAGGGATCCCGGTGTTTGATTATGGTAACAATATTCGACAAATGGCTTTGGATGATGGAGTGAGCAATGCATTTGATTTTCCAGGTTTTGTGCCAGCCTATATAAGACCCTTGTTTTGCCAAGGCATTGGTCCATTTCGATGGGTTGCTCTGTCAGGTGATCCGGAAGATATTTACAAGACCGATCAGGCAGTTAAGGACTTATTGCCAGATAATGCAGGGGTGCATCGATGGCTGGATGAAGCCCGCGCGCGGATTAAATTTCAAGGGTTACCAGCCAGGATTTGCTGGGTCGGTTTAGGAGATAGGGCTAAATTAGGGCTTGCCTTTAATGAAATGGTTAGAACCGGTGAGCTGAAAGCGCCGATTGTGATAGGGCGGGATCATCTGGATTCAGGCTCGGTTGCGAGTCCAAACAGGGAAACTGAAGCCATGCAGGATGGGTCGGATGCGGTGTCCGATTGGCCATTACTCAATGCACTTTTAAATACCGCCAGCGGCGCCACGTGGGTGAGCCTGCATCATGGGGGTGGTGTTGGCATGGGGTTTTCACAACATGCCGGCATGGTCATTGTAGCGGATGGAACCGATGATGCTGCGGTTAGAATACAACGCGTGTTAACCAATGATCCGGCAACCGGGGTCATGCGCCATGCTGATGCAGGGTATCAACTGGCTATAGATTGTGCGAAGGAAAAGCACGTGAATCTACCAATGTTAAGCGTGTAGGTTGGGCCTTGGCCCAACAATAGTTGCACACACCACCATGTTGGGCCAAGGCCCAACCTACATTATGGAGAATATAGGTGTTTGAATTAATTCCTGGTGAGTTGTCCCTTAAGGACATCGATGTGTTGTTAAAGTCCAGCACAAAAATAAAATTAAGCCCCTCAGCCTATGATTTAATTGAGAAATCATATCGTGTGGTTCAGCAGGTTGTGAATCAGGAAAAGTCGATTTATGGAATTAACACAGGCTTTGGGTTACTGGCAGATAAAAAAATTGCCAGAGAGGATCTGTGCGATTTGCAACGACGCCTTGTCTTATCCCATGCAGCGGGTGTTGGAGAGCCTTTAGCGGATGAAACAGTCAAACTGATTTTATTGTTGAAAATCAATAGCCTCGCGCGAGGTTATTCCGGTGTTTCAACATCGTTAATTGATCACCTGATTGCCGTGTACAACGCGGAAATTTACCCGGTTATTCCTGAACAGGGATCGGTTGGGGCATCGGGGGATCTTGCGCCATTGGCTCATCTGACCATGACGTTGATAGGCTTGGGAGAGGCGCGTTTTCAGGGAGAGCGAACCAGCTCATTGAATGCGTTAACACGAGCACAGATTAATCCAGTAACATTGGGTGAAAAAGAAGGGCTGGCATTATTAAATGGGACGCAGGTTTCAACGGCGATTGCGATTATTGGATTGTTGAAAACCCAGCGTAACTTTGCCATTGCTACCATTGCCGGTGCCCTTAGTCTTGATGCGGCATCGGCCAGCTTGAAACCGTTTAGTCCCTGTATTGCAGAAGCCAAAAATAATCGTGGTCAGATTATATTTTCCGCACTGATTAAAAGCTTGTTTGATGATAGTGAAATTCAATGTGCTCATGCGAATTGTACTCGCGTGCAAGATCCATACTCATTCCGTTGTCAACCCCAGGTTATGGGTGCAATTTTGACTTATCTTCATGACAGTCAAAAGCATTTAATTAATGAAGCCAATGCCGTGTCTGATAATCCGTTAATTTGTCCAGAAACAGGAGAAGTCATTTCAGGGGGCAATTTTCATGCGGAGATCACTGCATTCAGTGCCGATCTGCTGGCCATTATTGGCTCAGAAATCGGGGCTATATCAGAGCGCAGAATATCCTTACTGGTGGATAAAAATCTCAGTGGGTTACCGCCTTTTCTGGTAGATAACTCAGGCTTGAATTCAGGATTTATGCTGGCACATGTGACAGCATCCGCATTAGCCAGTGAAAATAAAACCTATGCTCATCCTGCTTCTGTTGACAGCTTGCCGACCTCAGCTAATCAAGAAGATCATGTCAGCATGGCCACCTTTGCTGCTGTGAAGTTAAACAAGGTCGCGGACAATGTATTGCATATTTTGACCATTGAAACGCTTGCAGCCTGTCAGGGTATTGATTTTAGATCGCCACTCAAGACATCAAAATCCTTGCAGTGTTATTTGGAAGCGATTCGTGCCAAAGTGCCTTTTTATGACGAAGATCGTTATTTTGGGCATGATCTTGGTGAGGCACACAAGGTAATCAGTCAATTTAATTATTATGGCGCCATTTTTGAGGGGCTATTTTATGCATTATGATGATTTGTTGGATATGCTAAACGAGGTCACAACTCCCGAATCCACCACAGATGTTGACACGTTGGATCATGCACCATTTCTAAGGAATGAAGCGAAGGTCTTGACTCAGCACGGTGAAGAAGTCACCTATGATTTGCTGATAAAAAATGCCCGTGTTGTCACGATGGATCCGGATAATCATATTATAGAGCGGGCTAGTGTCGCGATTAAGAACGGCATCATTTTTTTGATAACCACAGACAATGCGCCTGTTACAGCACTGCAAGTCATTGATGCAGATGAAAAAATAATAACCCCAGGGTTAATTGATTGTCATACTCACCTGGTTTATGCCGGTAATCGAGCGGTTGAGTTTTCACAGCGGCTGAATGGTGCATCCTATGCCGAGATTGCCAGTCAGGGTGGTGGGATTCTCTCCACAGTGAAAGCCACCCGACGTGCCAGCCTTGAAGAGTTAACATACCAGGCTACGCAAAGAGCTTTGGTGATGTTGGCGCATGGCACGACTACGGTGGAAATAAAATCAGGATATGGCCTAGATTTGAATACAGAAATAAAAATATTAACTGTCGCGCGGATGCTCGATAAAAATCTGGCCATTACAGTGGTTCCCACCTTTCTTGGTGCCCATGCAACGCCTCCTGAATATAAAAATGATTCAGATGGTTATATAGATTATATTATTTCAACGATGCTGCCTGTTATTGCCAACAAGAAGCTGGCGGTATTTGTCGATGCATTTTGTGAATCCATCGCATTTAGTCCTGCACAGGTTGAGCGGTTATTTCAGGCAGCAGAACAACATGGTATGAAGTTGAAATTGCACGCAGAACAATTAACTGACCAAAAAGGCGCTCTATTGGCCGCACGTTATGGTGCCTGTTCGGTTGATCATCTTGAATATTTAGCGCCAGAGGATTGTAAAAACCTGGCCAATGACAAAACGGTCGCTGTACTCCTGCCCGGTGCTTTTTATTTTTTAAAAGAAAGCAAACAGCCGCCCATTGAAGCGTTACGCAGCAATCACATCCCCATCGCAATAGCGACCGACGCCAATCCCGGTACCTCACCGTTTTTGACGCTACCCTTAATGATGAATATGGCATGCGTATTATTTGGATTAAGTATTGAGGAAGCATGGTATGGTGTGACGATTAATGCTGCCAAAGCGCTGAATCTGGGTGATGAACTGGGGAGTATTGAGATTGGAAAAAAAGCTGATTTGATTATTTGGTCCACCGATAGCATGGATGATGTGGTTTACAACCCATCCATCAATTTTTGTAAAACAATTGTTAAATCAGGGCAAATAATTAAGAGGGTGGGAAACTGAGCTGCATGAAAAAAATCTCATGCAGCTCTGTGTAAATTCCAGAATCATCGTCTGTTGTAGTGATGTACATTGCCATTATGCACTACAGTACCATGTCCATTACCATGGTGGTATGCGGTATTGCCATGATAACCATTATGATAGCCTGTCCCATGACCGTAGCCATATCCACTATGATAGCCTGCGGCACCATAACCATATCCATATCCATGACGATATCCATATCCATAGTAACTTGGAGTACCACCAATATAAACGCCACCAACGGGTGTGGGGACAACCACAGCGGCGTGCACGGGACTGGTAAATGCCACAGTCATTATTAATAATGACGTTGCAAAGAATACTGAACGATTGATTGTTTTAAAGCGCATAGATCTTTCCATGATTAGCTCCTTGTTAAGTTCCAATTGTTGCTCTTTCAGCTCTAATTATAGGCACAAAATGGAGTAATTCAAGTTATGGTGTGTATTTTATGGTGTGTATTTCCATCAATATCTATCAGGGAACTACAATTTGGATGTTAATGCCTTTGATCGTGGGGCTTTTTTGGGTTTCGCGCAGGTAGTCAATTAATGGACAATCCATGATGCGGTGATTCGATGACGTCGCGGCTCTAAACATCAATATACCATTTTGTCGTATTGCAAATCCCAAATGAGATATATTGAGGTGAGTGCCGATTTGTTGGTTCAGATCCCAGTTGGGACGAACAATTTCAATGACGGCGCCGTTGGGGATCTGGTTGAATATATGCATATTGGCTTGTCCTGCTTTGTTAAACAACACAGTTAACGGGATATAAGGTATTCTGGATATGGTACGTGGCAAATGATTGCCTCGTTGCTTTAACGATGCAAGACGTTTGGCCTGTTCAGTTGAAGACGGGGTATTGATGCGAATGATATCTGCTGAAAAATGCTGGTACCAGCCCGGTTTATTAATCAGTGCTTGTGCAATTTTTGTAATGGGTTGTCCGTTTTTGTTTCGAAATGTTGTCGTGATGTCCTTCAGAAAACCCTGCTTTTGGTTATGCTGATTCCAGTCAAGGCAGGTAAAATGGTTGCGATGAATGAATGATACATGACCGTCTTGATAACGAATTTGACGGATGCGTTGTTTAAACGTAGTTTGATCTTTGGCCAGCGCCAAAGCTAAAACGGTGTCTACGTACGTTTCGCAATCAAATGCGTCAACTCGGTAGAGAGGGGCGTTGTCATAATAGCCTTGTGTTCCTTCACCCAGAGCCCCACGCAGGTAAGGTTTTTCCAGAAACTGTGCGCTGATTACAGCAATACGCGTTGGCAAGTCCGATTTCGGCTTGATGATTTGACTGTGATATAGTTGCGTAATGGTTTGATCAGCCTTTGATTCTAGGTCAACATTGTTGCTGGCTATAGCATGTAATGATAACAGGACAAGGCTGCAGGTAACTGCTCGGAGGGTGATAATTCGTTTGAACATGTGGATAAGGTTCCATAGTTTTTTCAGCGATTTTACGCATCTTTTCACTAAGGAACAACAATGTTGAATGTGATTTGGTTATCCATGATGTTTCTCGCCGTGATTGTGGGGATTATCGAGGGACGTATTGATTACGTGGTGCGTGCGGTAACAGATTCCGCCAAATTTGGTTTTGAAGTGGCACTTGGATTAACGGCTATCATGGCGTTATGGCTTGGGATCATGGGTATTGCTTCAGCCTCAGGGTTGGTGAAGCGCATGGCTCGACTATTACAACCCATAATGAGCCGCCTGTTCCCTGATGTACCGGTTAATGATCCAGCAATGGGTGCCATGGTACTTAATATTTCAGCCAATATGCTAGGTCTGGCCAATGCCGCCACCCCGTTTGGATTACAGGCCATGAAAGAATTGCAACGTTTGAATACCCATGTGCATACAGCCAGTAATTCCATGTGTACGTTTTTGGCTATTAATACCTCGAGTGTACAAATCATCCCAGCCACGGCCATTGCTTACCTGTCTGCAAATGGCAGTTTACATCCCAGTAGTGTGATTTTTAGCACCTTGGTGGCGACTAGTGTATCGACGGTGGTTGCTTTGGTTGCGGTAACGCAATTAGCCAAATTACCCATGTACAGAATGAAAGCAGAAGATAATTTATGAATAATTTTGCCAACCAGTTATCGAACTGGATGTTCCTTGCCTTTGTGGTGGGTATTCCTTTGTATGGCGCGATTAAAAAAATTAACGTATTTGATGCCTTTATTGATGGAGCCAGGCAGGGTTTTGATACCAGCATAAGCCTTATTCCTTACCTGATAGCCATTATGGTCGCAGTAGGAATGTTGCGAGCCTCTGGATTTTTTGAGCTGTTACAGCACTGGATAGCTCCCTTACTGCACCGAATTGGCATGCCATCTGAATTACTGCCCCTGGCCTTAATTCGCCCGTTTTCAGGCAGTGCTGCAACGGGTTTGATGGCCGAATTAATTCATCAGAACGGAGGCGATTCATTTATTTCCAAGACTGCCGCCACCATGATGGGCAGTACTGAAACCACGTTTTATGTGATTGCCGTGTATTTTGGTGCTGTGAATATCCGCCGCACACGTCACGCCATTCCGGCGGGTTTGTTGGCGGATTTGGCGGGGATCATTGCGTCGGTTTGTATCTGTCGGTATCTTTTTACTTAGAAGTCCATGACGTTATTACCTTTACATATCCATTTTTCCCGATAAAATGGATATGTCAGGTTAAATTTTCCCGATAAAATCAGAGGATGCTATCTTGAGTTCAATCATATCGCGTTATTTTGTTCCAGCAAAACAAAGTTATTTTTTATTTGGCCCTCGTGGAACAGGAAAATCGACATGGCTTCAGGCTTATTATCCTGAAGGGTATTTTATTGATTTATTAAATCCGGGCGAATTACGACTCTACCAGGCACGGCCTGAGCGATTGGAAGAGGTTGTATCGGGTAGTTTAGCCAAAACATTTATTATTGATGAAATTCAAAAAGCACCTGAATTATTAAGTGTGGTTCACCGTCTTATTGAGAAAAAACAGAACTGGCAATTTGTTTTAACTGGATCCAGTGCCAGAAAATTAAAACGTGAAGGGGTTGATCTGTTAGCTGGGAGAGCGGTAGTCCGACATATGCACCCGTTTATGGCCGCAGAGCTTCAGGATACGTTTACTGTAGAAAAAGCACTGCAGGTTGGACTGGTTCCTCTGGTTATTGAAAGTGAGGATGTTTTAGATACGCTTAGCGCCTATGTCGGTGTATATCTTAATGAGGAAGTTAAGGCCGAGGGGCTAGTTAGAAGCATTGGAAATTTTGCTCGTTTTTTAGAGGTGGTTAGTTTCTCCCATGGATCAATTATTAACGTAAGCAATATTGCGCGTGAATGTGCTTTGTCACGTAAATTAATTGAAGGATATTTAAGTGTTTTAGATGATCTGCTGCTCAGTTATCATTTGCCTGTTTTTACCAAGCGTGCAAAACGTGAGTTAGTTTCTCATGAGAAATTTTATTATTTTGATGCCGGTGTGTATAGAAATTTACGCATGACAGGATTTTTAGATAAAATTAGTGAAATCAATGGTCCGGGTTTAGAAGGATTGGTTTTGCAGCATCTGCGTGCATGGAATGATTATCAAGGTGCGCCCAACCGATTATTTTACTGGCGTACAAAGCATGGTGTCGAAGTGGATTTTATTGTTTATGGCCCTGCTGGCTTGTATGCAATTGAAGTGAAGCACGCCAGTATCGTTCATGAAAAAGATTTGTCTGGTCTGAGTGCCTTTTGCGTAGATTACCCAGAAGCCATCCCTATCCTGTTATATTCTGGACAAGAGCGTCTGCTAAAAAAGAACATACATTGTCTACCCGTCGAAGATTTTTTAAAAACACTAACACCCCTGCGTTCAGAGCTGTTTGTTATAAGACTGGACTCGGGCTCGTATTAGATCGCGGTTTGTCCAAAATCCAGTAAAAGTCTTATTGCGAACATATTACGCACCATTACCTCGATTCGGATTCGGACCAGGTTGTGCCTGTGGTGCCTCAGGGATTTTTGGTTTAATCACGTTCGTGAACAGACCGAAATGATGGCTGATACTAGTATCTTTTTTCGCCACGGTGTTTTCCTGACATGTTCGATCGATCTGATTTATGCCAAAAAGCATTAAATCTGTGGAGCCTTTGATTGTCAAATACGTCGGTATGGAAATAACGAATGGAGCTATAATACCAGCAAGTATTGGAGACACGGCCACTCCAGTCAAGGCAACACCGGCAATAGTCGAGACGAAAACAGCAGGCACAGCCACCAGGAATAAGACTAACGCAGCGATTACCCTTAATCCTCCCTTAACATAACTCATACCGGATTTAACAGATTCCACTTTATTTGTCGCTGTGACTAGGTCGAGCTGAAGTTTTTCCTTCGATAAAGCGTCCGTTAACTGTTCTTTGTTTGCGCATACTGATAGCGGAAGTATTACGTCCAACGTTTCTTTTATACCGGGTGGTGCTTGGTCATGTTTCACATATGATTTCTTAAAATCCTGTAACATTTGCGTCATAGTTTCGCTCAAATTAGAAAGCTCTGGATCCACCAGTTTTTTCATTTTTTCTAAATTTATTTCTATATTTTGCCATTGGAGTTTTGTTTCCGTATCTAAAACATCAGTGATATCTTTCATTATTATCTCCTCGAGTAAAGTCACCAACCTTGTTGGTGACTTATTGTTCAATTAATATAGGTTAATATTAAATATCAGTTTAATATTAGTACAGATTGTTTTGGCTAGCAAGTTTCGGTTAAATAAATTCGCCTGGACAAATGAGGACTGTTGTTATACATTGGACGTTTTGATTTGGAATTGCGTATGCGTGTTGCCTTGATGGTTGAATACGATGGTAGCCAGTATCATGGCTGGCAGGCGCAGACTGGTTTGCGTACCGTTCAGCAGGTGTTGGAGGATGCGCTGGGTGGGGTTGCCTCGCATGAGGTTAGTGTTGTTTGCGCGGGTCGAACAGATACCGGTGTGCATGCAACTAGCCAGATTGTTCATTTTGATGCTGAAAATGAGCGGGCTACGCGTGCATGGATTCATGGGGCCAATTCATTTCTGCCGAAAGACGTTTGTGTAAAGTGGGCTAAAGAAATGCCGGATGATTTTCATGCGCGTTATTCAGCTACTGCCAGGCGTTATCGATATGTAATTTACAATACTCCAATTAGACCCGCGCTGCTACGTAGCAATGTTACGTGGCAATATCGCCAGCTGGATCACCGTGTGATGCAGGAATCGAGTCAGTTTTTAATTGGCGAACAGGATTTTACCTCGTTTCGTTCAGTTGAATGCCAGTCAAAAACGCCAATGCGTAATATTCATCATCTTCAGGTCATACGCCAAGGTGATATGATTATCATTGATATTGTAGCCAATGCGTTTTTACATCACATGGTTAGAAATATCGTCGGCGTCTTGATGGCGGTGGGTTCAGGGCGCAAGCCGTTGGTATGGGTGCAGGATGTTCTATTGGCAAAAGACCGAAAATTGGGCGCTGAAACAGCCCCTCCCTATGGTTTGTATTTGGTAGGTGTGACCTATCCAGAGGCGTTTGGTGTAACGCAAAATATCAATGGATTACCTTTTCTTTTAGATGTTGCAGGATAAATACTTATGAACGAAAGCAGTGAAAAACGCACACATTTTATCAGGCAATTGATTACGGATGACTTGGCCACCGGTAAGCATCAAAACATGATTACTCGCTTTCCTCCGGAACCAAACGGTTATCTGCATATTGGTCACGCCAAATCCATCTGCCTGAATTTTGGTTTGGCTGAAGAATTTTCAGGACGTTGTTATTTGCGTTTTGATGACACCAATCCCATTAAGGAAGAAGACGAGTACGTGCAGTCGATCATTGAAGATGTACGCTGGCTCGGTTTTACCTGGTGTGATATGACGCATTCATCGGATTATTATCAGGCGCTGTATGATTTTGCCGTGATGTTGATTGAGAAAAATCTAGCCTATGTTGATAGCTTGAGTATCGATGAAATTCGCGCATACCGCGGCACGCTACAAGAGCCTGGTCGTGAAAGTCCTTACCGCAATCGACCTGCAGATGAAAATCTTGATTTGTTTTCAAGAATGAAAGCAGGTGAATTCCCGGATGGAATGCACGTTTTGCGTGCACGTATCGACATGCAATCCGGCAATATTAATATGCGTGATCCCGTATTATATCGCATTCGCCACGTTGCTCATCAACGAACAGGCAACGACTGGTGCATTTACCCAATGTATGATTACGCGCATCCATTATCGGATGCACTGGAAAAAATTACGCATTCATTGTGTACACTGGAGTTTCAGGATCATCGTCCTCTGTATGATTGGTTGATTGAGAATTTACCTGTGCCAGCCAAGCCTATACAAACCGAATTTGCCCGTTTGAACCTCTCGCATACTATCACCAGTAAACGCAAACTTCGTGAATTGGTTGAGAAAAACGTGGTAACCGGCTGGGATGATCCGCGTTTACCAACCATATCAGGCATGCGAAAACGGGGTTATCCACCTGCAGCTATTCGGCAGTTTTGTGAAGTAATCGGTATTTCCCGCAGTGACTCTGTGATTGATATGTCAATTTTTGAAGCCTGTGTGCGGGATGTATTGAATACCACGGCCAAGCGAGCATTGTGTGTTCTTGATCCGTTAAAAGTGGTGATTGAAAATTATCCTGAAAACCAGGTAGAAGAATTCAGCGCCAGCTTTAATCCGCAGGATCCCGAAGCCGGGAGTCGCTTATTGCCGTTTTCTCGCGAAATTTTTATTGAGCGTAGTGATTTTATGGAAGATCCGCCTAAAAAATATTTCCGATTATCACCCGGCACCGAAGTGCGCCTGCGCCATGCGTACGTCATTCGTTGCACGGATGTGATTCGAGATGCGCAGGGAGACGTAATTGAAGTGCGTTGTACCTATGATCCGGATACCTTGGGTAAAAATCCACCGGATAGAAAGGTCAAAGGTGTTATTCATTGGGTATCTGCGGCTCATGCATATCCGGTTACCATTTATCAATACGACCGTTTGTTTCATGATGCTAATCCAGCACGTGAAGAAGACTTTTTGCAATTCCTGAATCATGATTCATTGCAAGTGCAACAAGCGCTGTGCGAGCCTTCACTGGCAACGCAGCCCTTGGATGAAACGTTCCAGTTCGAGCGTTTGGGCTATTATCGGGTGAACAAAGTAGAAAATGGCCAAGTTGCAGCGTTTCATCGCGTGGTTGATATGAAAGACACTTGGGGAAAGGTGAGCTAAATGCTGAATCTATATAATTCATTAACACGCACAAAAGAACGGTTTATACCCATTAAGCCAGGTAAAATAGGCATCTATGTCTGTGGTAATACGGTATATGACCATTGTCATCTGGGGCATGCCCGATCGATGGTTGGTTTTGATGTCATTGTGAGGTTTTTACGTACGCAGGGTTTTGACGTGACGTATGTGCGCAATATTACTGATATTGACGATAAAATCATTGTTCGTGCGCACGAGCATGGAATTCCAATTAACGAGTTGACTACGCGTTATATCGCGTCCATGCATGCAGATTCCGATGCATTGGCCATTTTGCCGCCCGATTTTGAACCTCGTGCAACAGATCATATTGATAGCATTGTGCGTTTGATTCAACGATTGATTGAATCTGAACATGCCTACCTGGGCGATAATGGTGATGTTTATTATCAAGTGGCACATTTTCCTGATTACGGCAAACTGGCGCATAAAGACATTGATGGTCTGGAATCGGGCGCTCGCGTTGAGGTGGCTTTGGCCAAACGTTCTCCGCTGGATTTTGTATTGTGGAAAGCGGCCAAACCGGAAGAACCCAGTTGGCCTTCACCTTGGGGTGAAGGGCGGCCTGGCTGGCACATTGAATGTTCGGCGATGGCGATGGATCAACTGGGTGAGCAATTTGATATTCATGGGGGTGGGCTTGATTTGCAATTTCCGCATCATGAAAATGAAATTGCACAAAGCGAAGGTGCAACCGGTAAACCATTTGCTAACTACTGGCTGCATGTCGGTATGTTGCAAGTTAATAATGAAAAAATGTCTAAATCAACAGGTAATTTTTTCACGATTGCAGATGTGCTGAAAATACATCATCCCGAAGTCATTCGTTATTTTCTGTTAAGTAGTCATTATCGAAGCTCGTTGAATTATTCAGATGATACTTTACAGAATGCCAGCAAAGCGTTGACGCGCCTTTATCAATCGATTAGAGACATTTCATGCGACGGGGAAGCCCTCGACTCGGCGTGGGTTGATCAATTTAATGAGGCTATGAATGATGATTTTAATACTCCCATCGCATTGTCGGTTTTATTTCAACTTAGTCGTGAAATCAACAAAAACAAATCGCCGCAACTGGCCGCAACCATGAAGCATCTCGGTGCAACGCTGGGCGTTCTGCAAGAGACTCCAGAATCATTTTTACAGACAGGATCTATTGATACCGATGCCATCAATCAACTGGTTACCGAGCGTTTCCAAGCGCGACAACAACGTGACTGGGCTCGCGCGGATGAAATCAGACGCCAGCTTTTGGAGCAGGGGATTGAAGTAGAAGATGGAGCAGAGGGAAGTACTTGGCGAGTTGCCTGACTGTAGGGGCGAGCAGCCGCTCGCCCTTAGGGGGCTAGACAAAGATCTATTTGTTAGTTTTATTCCCCAATGCATTGATCTCGTTTTGTTTCACAGTCTTGGGCTCCCTCATTTGTTCCATCCGGTTTTTCACAGAGAAGGGTTCCCTTATTTGTTTCATCTTGTTTTTCATGGTTAACGCACCAGAAATTATTCTTTTTTCAACGTTTGCAATCAAGGGTTGTAGCGTTTTGCGGCATAGTTTTTTAATAGCGGCGAAATCATAAACACCTCGTGCCAGCGTACCCAATTTAGTCCCTGAAAGATTGGGAAGACCGGTATTCAATTCGACGGCTGACGTGATTTGCAAACCTCGTGCGCCGCGGGCATTTGAATCGGTATTGTCACGACTCACTGTACGCTCAGAGACGATTTTTGCAATCGTCCTTTGTATTTTTTCATCATCTTTATTAATGATTTTTTTATCAAAATCATATTGGGGAAAGTGGCCCATTTCTTTGGAAAACTCACACAGCTCTTCAATTAAATTCTGCATTCGTCCTGTTCTGTCTTCACCGCTTTTACAGTAAAAATCAACGGCATGACCCATTTTTTCATTGACTAGCAAGTAGCGAGCTCCGAATTGAGATGGCTCAATTTTTTTGTCCATGTGAATGAATAGTGACTGGTAAAAGAGTTCGGCTATCTCGTCATTTTTTGATTTACCTGTTTTTTTATCTAGAATACTATTAACAAAAACCTGAATCTCCGATTTTTTTTCGTTAATAATTTTAATTCGTTCGTTAAAAATTTTATTCTCAAGGTTGTCGATTGTGTTCCGTGATTTTTCTATGGATTGAAGCAAGTTGATATACGCTGGATCAGTAGATGCGTTGGTTTTTTTATTCAGGTATTGATCCAGTGAGACATAAAGATCAGATAACTGTTTTTTAACCAAAACTTGGTCTTTGAGAAGATTTTTAATGGTGATGTTGTTGCTAATATAATCAAGTTTCAAATATTTTTCAGTGTCAGTGATATATTTATTCATGCCTTGTGCATTGATATTTTTTTCCAAAGTTGAAGGCAGGTATTTAGACACCTTGATACCATGCCAGTTTGATGCAACATTCATGATGTTTATAGATGGCTTTACGGTGATCTGTTTTCCATCCACCTTGATTTTAATTTCACGGTCATTATACATCATCAGTGCATTGTAACTTTCTTTCAGTTGTCTATGCTCGGATTCACCTCGTCTCATGAATATTTTGTCACCCTTGATAGGCGATAGCATGGCAAGCGATGATAATGTTATCTCGATGGGCTTATCAAGGTTTGCTCCTTGAGCAATTTGTTGCCTTGCCAGTTCAGCAAACATATCTTTAGCGCAAAGAGCGGCGGATTGTCGTCGTTCAAATTTGATTTCGTTAACGGCTTTGAGTAATTTTTTGCGATTGCCGAATATCAGTTCGTAGTTGGAATCACCATATTTACTGTCTATCATTTTTATCGGGGTATATGAGCTGTGGCGATAGCCTTTGAATTGAGATACATACTGATCCTTATCCATATAGCCTACACCACATTCTACAAAGTTAGGTAGTTTGGAGCCTAGGCGCTCAGTACTCGGAATGGCATCACCAATGACACGGTTAATGCTTACTCGTTTGCTGCTTGCTTTGCCATATTTTACTGGATAATAATTGATGAAATTTGGTCGTCCTGCAGCAGCGGTCACCTCTGATTCGTCATTTGCAATCACGGTAATCATGTTCATTAACTCAGTGTCGCTTTTATATGCCTCAGGGTTGATAAGTAATATCGCTTTACTAACGAATTCCTGCAGGTGATGTTTGGCTTTATCAATAATTTTAATCAGATCTTTTTCTTTATTGAGTAATTCGTTTACATCCTCAACAGGAGTTATGTGGCAAGTCTCATTGATTTTATCTAATGTGATTTGTTTTGCTATGTTAAGTTCAGTTAACTGATTTTCAGGGATTGTTTTTTTGACAGCGTCGTAAAGGATGCTTAATCGCTCAATAAAATCATTTGTGGTGGGACCATTGTATGATGTCTCAACAAACTCTTTAACAATGATGGTTTGATTTTCAGGACTGACATGTTTTTTGTATTTAAACTGGTTTAGCAGGGCATTTTTTTGTGCAGGATGATTTGCATCAAGGGTTTTGGCATCTTTGACATACCTTAAAATCTTGTCAATTGTATTATACGGTTTGAACGCCATGATCTGTCCCAAAGAAATGTGCTCTAATGTAAGTATAGATCAATATTTTAGGAACGTTTAAACCTTCCGTACATTTACACTGCGTCCTTTTAATTTCCCGCGTTTGAGTGATTGCCAGGCTTCTGTTGCATGGCTTTTGTTGATGGCAACGTAAGATTTAAGCGGGAATACATCGATCTTTCCGATGACATCACCAGGTAGGCCCAAGTCTTTGGTTAATGCACCTAAAATATCTCCGGCACGTATTTTGTCTTTTTTTCCTACATCCAGACACAATGTCATCATCGTGGGTGAGATGGGGCCTGAGTTGGATGGGGTTATGTCAGCAATATTGCTCCAGGTTAGGGGCTGATTTTGGGTGTCTTCAATGGCACAAATGCGTTGGGCATCTGAGGGCATGGTCAAACTGATTGCGATGCCTTTATTTCCAGCGCGTCCGGTTCGTCCGACACGGTGGGTATGCACATCACTTTCAAAGGCCAGATCATAGTTAATGACCAGAGGGAGCTCTTTAATATCAAGTCCGCGAGCGGCAACGTCGGTGGCTACCAGGATGGAGCAACTTTGATTGGTAAACTGAATGATAGCCAAATCACGGTCAACCTGTTCCATATCGCCATTTAAGGCGATGGCACTAAAGCCGTCCTGTTTCAACTGGCCGGCTAACTCGGTGGTGAGCTGTTTTGTATTGCAAAAAATCAGAGATGATGTGGGTTTGTGTTGTTTTAATAATGAGGTTAATACGGAATATTTATTGCATGGGTTGACCTCATAAAACTGTTGCTCAATGTCTTGTTCCATATGAGCACTGTCTATAAAGATCTCAGTTGGATTTTGCATGAACTCATAAGACATCTGCTTGATTTCTTTCGGGTAAGTGGCAGAAAACAATAATGTTTGCCGTTGTTTTGGACAAAATTTAACCACTGCTCGGATGGCATCCAAAAAGCCCATGTCGAGCATTCTATCGGCTTCATCCAACACCAGTGTATTAATTTTGTCTAAGACCAGTGATGCTTTATCAAGGTGCTTTTGCACACGTCCTGGCGTGCCTACAACGATGTGGGCACCGTGTTTTAGTGAATCAAGCTGTGCCTTCATCGGCATGCCGCCTGATAAATTGATGATTTTAACATTGGGCATCTGGCGTGCCAGTTGACGTATAGCTTGGCTGACTTGTTCAGCCAGCTCCCGGGTGGGACATAACACCAGAGCTTGTATTGCAAAAAATTTAAGATTTATGCTGTTTAATAATGTCAGACCAAATGCCGCAGTTTTTCCACTGCCTGTGCTTGCCTTGGCAATAATATCATCCCCTTTCAACATACCGGGTAAACTTTGGGCTTGAATAGGCGTCATTTTGTCATAATTTAATGATGCAAGATTGGTTAGTAAGGCTTCATTTAACGTTAATAGGGAAAAATCGAGGGAATCAGTCATGGTCATTCTTCAAGGTTTTGTGAAAATATGAAGCAATCATACCACTTTTAGATTAAAAATGTTTTTTATGAGATGACAGGGCGACCCATAGATAGCCCTGTCATAAAAGTTAACTAATCTTTATGACGACTAACCATGCCGTGATGAGCACCAACGCAGCTGGCGAATGCACCTACAAAAAACAGTGAAAATACAATAAACGCACCGACTGCTATTCCGCCAGTGGCTTGTTTTACAGTCACAATTTTTTGCTTTTCTTCATCTGACGCGTGAGATGTTTTTTCGGACACTGCTTTTAACTGCGAGACCTGAACACTATTGTGTGTCACGGTAGTTGTGTAAGAGTCGACATAGCTCCCTATATGGGTTGTTAATACGACGGTTAGAAGAAGTGTTGCACTCCATGTCGCGAAGCCGTATATAATCCCCATGTTGCGTTTAGGCACATAAAGTCGTCCAAGGTAGCCTGCTGTATATCCGGAAAAATACATAGCTACAACGGTCGCTATAATTAAGCCCAGTAAACCACCAGCGGCTAAAGATACAACCCCCTGATCGGTCATTGAGAAAGCAGATAAACCGATAGCTATTCCAAACAGATTAAGCAAAAAACCTAGTCCAACACCGACCAACGCTCCGGCGAAAATGGCCGACCATGAAATACGCTTGGTAGAACGATAATAGTTTTGATCATCAAGATTTACTTGAGTTGTCATGCTGTTTTCTCCTGATAGTTAATGACAAAATTACAGAATCCTCCATTACTCAGATTTACATTAACAGGTTAATTGAAAAGTTGGTATGTTTTTTAAAAATTAGTATAAATTCGAAAAAACCGACTCGATCTGCTAATCTGAAATAATATCGTGTCTAATAAACGGATGATGGAATAATGGACTACAAAGATTATTACAAAGTGATGGGACTCAGTCGAGATGCTACACCTAAAGATATCAAAATGGCGTATCGAAAACTGGCACGTAAATATCACCCGGATCTCAATAAAGAAGCGGGGGCCGAGAGTAATTTTAAAGAGCTTGGCGAGGCGTATGAGGTGTTAAAAGATCCTGAAAAACGCAAAGTTTATGATCAGTATGGTAGCGATCGGCAGTTTAACCCAAATACCCGGTCAGCACAGCAAGGGCATTCCTGGGGGGGTGCCAGTGAGGATGCGCAAGCTGCACAAGATTTTTTTGAGTCGTTGTTTGGTGCCAGATCGTTCCGTGAACAACATGCAGCGGGTGCAGATATGCGCGGTAATATCAGCGTTAGTTTGGAAGAGGCCTATCAAGGCACAGTCAAAGAAATACAGTTGCCGTCGACAAATGTCGCGGGCACAGGGAAACAAACTCTACGCGTAAAAATACCTGCGGGTGCTAAATCCGGACAACAACTTCGGTTGACTGGTCAGGGTGCAGCGGGTGTGGGTCGAGGCTCCAAGGGTGATCTCTATCTAACCATTAATATTGATAAACACCCTGTGTTTGATGTAATGGGGAATGATATTTATGTCAACTTGCCTGTCGCTCCCTGGGAGGCGGCGCTAGGTACGACAGTGATGGTACCGACGTTGGGAGGCAAGGTTGATCTAAAGATTCCACCAGGCTCCCAAGGAGGACAAACATTGCGGTTGAAAAAACGCGGGTTGCCGGGTACACCCCATGGCGATCAATATGTTCTCTTGAAAATTATTATTCCTTTGCCGACAACGGACGCAGCTCGTGATCTTTATAAATCCATGGCAAAAGAAATGCCGTTTAATCCACGTGACAAGATGGGGGTGTAAGCATGGACAGAAATACGGTCATAACCGGTGTGTTACTGGATGAAAATACGACTATTTCATTTCCACAAGTGTGTCATACGTACCATATTTCAGAGGATATGCTGATGGAATTACTGGAGCATGGTTTAATTAAAGAAATAACTCTGCCAGTAAAACAGGTTGACTTCAATCCAACCATGTTAAGTCGCATTCAGTCAGCACGTCGTCTACAAGAGGATCTGGGTGTTAATTTGCAGGGAGTGATATTGGCTTTGGAGTTGCGTGATGAGTTGGAGACCGTGCGCAGGGAGCTGGAGATCTTAAGACGTCATATTGGGTCGTAGGTTGGGCTAAGCACGTACTCGAATTATCCTGAAAAAAGCAGTGCAGTAGGCCATCGGAGTAGATTCAACTGCTTTTTTCAGGATTATGTTCTATGCTTATTATAAGCATGCAACAGGGGAGATAATGATGAATATGAAGCACATGGCACAAGAAATTTATCATCAACCAATTGATAATCTTGAGAAAATCAGGTTATTAAACGAATTGATATTGGATTGCCGTAATGAGCTGGAAGCTCAAAATGAGAACATGCATCCCGAAGTCACACATAATCTGGCTGAAGGACTACGTGTTGCCCATGATTATGTGAGACGGTTGGAGCTCTCCTAATTTAGGGGCTTGTCATATCATATGAAACTCTGGTTTGCTTGTTGATGAATAAGTAAACATATTTTGATTGTGACGAGTTGATTATCATTGGCAATAGTTTATACTCGCCTGCAAGGAAATATTAGACGAGTCCATGCCGGGTGTTACAGGAAAAATACCGTGATGTGGAACCTCTATTTGTTTGGTTTAATCTAAAATAAGAAGTCCTCCATGTTGCAAAATGAAGCGCTCGATCTGTTAAAAATGGGAAAAAATGTTTTTCTCACCGGTGCAGCTGGCACGGGTAAAACGTATCTGTTAAATCAATATATTAACTACCTTAAAAACAATCATGTAAAGGTTGCGATTACTGCGTCCACGGGTATTGCTGCTACGCATGTCTTGGGTACCACCATTCATTCTTGGTCTGGAATAGGGGTGAAGGAAAGCTTGTCTGCTCAAGATTTGGAAAAATTACAGCTCAACAAGCGCATTAAGCGTAATTATAAAAAAACCAAAGTGCTCATCATTGATGAAGTATCCATGCTGCATTACTATCAATTGGATATGCTTGATTTAATTGCCCGCAAGATGCTTGAGTGTGATCAAGCCTTTGGGGGGATTCAAGTCATTTTATGTGGAGATTTTTTTCAGCTGCCTCCCGTATCCTCTGGCGTTATGGCGGTGGAACAATACTTTGCTTTTGACGCATCTGCCTGGAAAACCGGGGACTTCCATATTTGTTATCTGCAGGAGCAATATCGACAACGCAATGATCCTTTACTGGATATATTAAATGATATACGCAGTGGTACAGCTGGAGAGCATACAAAGGTACCTTTGCGTACTCGGTATAAAAAAGAACCGGAAGGGGCTACGAAGGCAACAAAATTGTATTCACGTAATATCAACGTTGACTCCATAAACGAACACGAATTAGCCCGTCTTCCAGGACCGGTAAAAACATTTACCATGGAGTCCACGGGGTTTAATGCACTCGTGGAAGGCCTTAAAAAGAACTGTCTTGCCTCTCAGGAATTAAAGCTGAAAATAGGTGCTGAAGTGATGTTCATCAAGAACGATAATTTATCCAAGTATGTGAATGGTACCCGGGGTGTGGTGGCAGGATTTGATAAAACTGATGGGTGGCCTCTTGTCAGGACCTACGATAATAAAACCATAACTGCGACTCCAGAAGAATGGAAATATGAAGAGCACGGTATAATCAGGGCAGTGATTACACAAGTACCGCTTCGTCTTGCTTGGGCGATTACCATTCATAAAAGTCAGGGTTTGACGCTGGACGCGGCAGAAATTGACTTGGGCGATGCGTTTGAGCCGGGTATGGGGTATGTTGCTTTATCACGAGTGCGCAGTTTAACCGGTTTGAAATTAATGAATCTGAATGAAATGGCATTGACAGTGAATTCCAGAATTCTTCAGAATGATGAAAATTTTAAGGATAATTCAGCGGCTGTAGTGAGAGGTTTACAGTCTATATCTGAAGAAGAAAAAACGCAGATTCAACAAAAAACGTTAGCAGATCGTTTTGAAGGAAATAAGGTACAAAACATAGCCAAAGGTGCGATAAATTCCAAAAGAGCAATGGATGTTCCAACTCATATGATTACATTGGAACTATTAAAGGATGGTGGTTCCCTTGAGTCAATTGCTTCAACGCGCGGGCTATCGGTTGGAACGATCGTGAGTCATATCGAAAAGGCTAAGGGTTTAAAACTAATGGATAAAGATCATCTGGAGCCGTTAAAGGCTCAGATCCCAAAAGAAGATTTTGATATTATTTTTTCTGAACTGGAAAAATCAGATGATGGAAAATTAAAGACTGTTTATGAGAAATATGCAGGAAAATATTCCTATGACGCTATTAAAATTGTAAGACTATTTGCAGGCTAAATTGAATTGAAGTTAGATGGGAC
>JABDAB010000009.1 GCA_013289415.1 Gammaproteobacteria bacterium | reverse complement strand
CAAACCCCGCCAAAAAGCACTTGGACGACAATTGGGTGATATCCAAGTAAAACGACTGATTCATCCTATCGTTAAAAAGCGAAAATTCACAACCATTGATGAAAAAATGATTGCATAATCAAGAAGTAATTAATTAAAAACAGATCAAACAAAGGATTTTATCGGTAGATTGTTGCTCAAATGATCTAGATTCGATTGTTAATTATGATCGATCGGACTCGGGCGGGCTCGGGCTCGGTCACGCGCTCGGGCCCGTATTAGATCGGTTTTTTGTCCAGTCCTGAATAAACGAGAGTAAAATGAATAAAACCAAGTTAAGCACGCAAGAGAAAAAATGGATCACAGAACAACGCATAACCAGACTGTCTGATCAAAAGGAAGTGCTGATATATCCAATGGGTGCGGAAAGGTATTTATCATCGGTTTTATCTGGAGACAGGAAAGGTCGATATAACATACGAGCTGATATAGAAAAAAAACATGTATTAATTATACCAGGCTATGGTAATAGTGCGTTTTTATTTGCACAAGCGGGTGCAAAATCAATTACTGTATATGATAAAGATCCCGTTACCATTGCCTGGATAAAAGCGTTCAAAAAATATTTTCATTATAGAGGCCCGGGAGTTCAGAACGGGAAGTCTTACCCTTCGATTGGCGAATTACTAACTGCCCTAACCTGCTGGTACCCTCCTCTAATCACGTTACCCACGGGAATACTCAAAAATGCTGTTTGTTGGGCAATTAATCCCAAATCATTGAGGCGAACATATATTTATTACATGATGTCACTGGTGCGTTTTGCGATTGAGTCCAAAGTGTTGGACGATTTTGAATTGGACAAAGACATACAATTTTATGTGGGTGAAATTAATCAACTCATAAAAAACAATAAGACTCCTGTTTTTGACACGGCTTTCGTTCCTTATCTGTTAGGTGTTCGAAACGGCATTGAGAATGAGAAAGATATCATCGATTTTATTAAACAATTAACACAATTTGTTCCAACAGGACGTATTTTGGTGAACCCAGCCCGGAACACAAAAGAATTCCATTTTACTGGTCAACGCTATTTTGTAACAACAGCTTACTCAAGCATTCAAACTATTCCCGAATTGAAGCCATATGCAATCGACGAGGATAAATATTGGTTCAAAACACAAGGGCTCGTTGTATTTGGAAAACCATTATGTCCCATGCCATCGGAATATTAGGGGCTGTTGACATTTGCCCTGATGACAGATCCGATGGCGATAATTGAACAACTCTTGATGTTATTGTATACTTTGTCTATAAATAACCATATAAATTTAAAAGAGAACGATATGCCAGATAAAATTATTTCAAAACCAGAACACGATAGCGAAGATGAAAATATATATCACCAGTTTGGTTATTGTGAAATTCAAGGGTTCAGAAAGAGCCAAGAAGACGCGCTAGCATGGGAAGTGTTGCCTCCAGAGCTGTTTCAAAATTTAAGCCCTACTCAAGTTGGCCATCGCATGTGGACTGCATACCAAAATCTATCCGATCAGTTGTTCACATTTCTCACAAAGGATAAAATTACCAAGAAATCAGGTACCACCGCATCAACAACAGTTATTTCTAAAGACTATATCGTTACAGCAACTCTGGCAGATACTGTTGCCTTTGCTGTGATTTATGACACTAATGGACGTGTAGTAAAAGCGCATCGACTAAACAAAAGGATTCTCACACCAATTGCTGAATTAGAACGCATTAAAGCAGCGAGAGGAGTTGTCATAGAAGGTAGAGTTCAGGGCGTGTTAGCCGTTTCACGCGCTATTGGTGATTATACACTCAATGTGCTTTGGAGTAATGGCGGTAATACGCATTTTCCTTTACCAGAAGAACCCTCTAGAATTATTCCGGATGCTGATATTGATATTTGGTCATTATCTTCTGTTCCCACACAGTACACGGTTCAGATAATTACTACATGTGATGGCTTTACAGAGATCGCAAATGAAAAAAACATTGATCATGCGCAATATTTGATGAATTTCCTCAATAAAATGAAAAACAATCACCCTAGCCAACCGCTATCTGAGCTAGAGATTGCCAAGCAGTTAGTTAATTTCGCGCTTGAGGATGGCTCTAAGGATAATATTTCCGTATCAGTACAAACAAAATCGGCAAACTTTACTGGTATGACAGGTATTTATGATGGTCACGACGGAACAGCATCTTCACATTATGTAGCTGAAAATATAGGGGCTGAGTTAACCAGATTATTGACGCTCAACGAAGCTGATTATGATCAAGAAAAAAATAGCGTAACAAACCGTAAAAAAGACTATGAACGAGACAATGGGAAGTGCCGTGTCAATACTCACGATTTGGGAAGAGATTTACCACCCCCTGTTGCAGCTACTACTAATAGTTCAGCTGGCATAAAACGTGGCCTAGCTGGCGCTCCAACGTTTCTTGCTGATAAAACTCCTTATCAGGGAAAACGGAAGAAAGAGGATCCTGAGGAGAATGAAACAAAAAAACCGAAGTATTAGGGGCTGTTGACATTTGCCCCTAGTGTATCCAAGTAATTGAGTCATCACCAATCCCCTCATTAGTATCAATCTGTGGTGATCCTGAGAAAACTGCTCCCGTATAATTGATTACTGTTGTGCCGGAAGTAGACAATCCTACACCATAGATACCATATCCTGTTGTAGCACCTACTCCATTACCATTAAAGCCAGAATTCGAAAGCAATTCTATTGATAGGTTGCCCTGCGTTCCACTATTGTTTAACACAAAAATTCCAGAGGCTGCTTGGGCATTATTATCGGCCCCCGTCGACTGAATACTACTGCCAGAACCACTTAACGCCGCATTATTATTAAATTGAGAATTTGTTGCACTAATGTCAAGATTTCCACCCGAGAGGTTAAAACCAAAAAGACCTGTCGCAGAAGCCATACCCGTAGAACCACTACTAGAACCATTGCTATCATTTACCAAAATATCTGAACTACTTCCACTTAACACGCCATTTCCATTAAACGTGGAGTTATTCGCTGCGATACTGATTGAGCCAAAATTACTAAAAGAGGCATTATTACCAATGAACGAAAAAATACCTGCTGCACCTGCTGCAACCACTTCATTATCATTCGCTGGGTTGAGTGTTGTGGCTGAAATAGTCGAGTTATCCCCGCTTAACGTGCCATTATTATTAAATTGCGACCCCATGGCATCAATATTGATTGAACTCGTGCTATTGATTGATCCGCCAGTATCATTAACGCTATTACTAAAAGCAAAAATTCCTGTTGCTCCGGCAGATGTCATGGCAATACCACTAATACTAATGTTGGCGTTTCCTGCGTGAATAGAGCTGGTATTGCCACTTAACGTCCCATTGCCATTAAATTCAGAATTAACGGCGGTAATATTTAACGAACCACTGGCATTATCAATAGCATTACTAAACGCATAAATACCTGTCGCTGCTGCCGCATTAGCGTTATCACCAGCAGCATCTATTCCACCGGCTAAAATAGAACTATTATCACCGTTTAATCTACCATTGTTGTTAAAGGTTGACGTGTCAGTATTTATGGTAAGCGATCCGGTATTATTGGTGTTATTGAGTGCTAAAACACCTGAGGCGGCGGCAATATTAACACTACTGCCATCTGTACTGAACTCTAACGCGCTGATTTGGCTACCATCTCCACTTAACGTACCATTGTTATCAAATGTTGAAGTACTTGCATTGAGCGTTAATGCGCCATTATTACTATAATTAATCACGGTCATTCCAGACGCTACACTAAAATTGTTATTGCTAATGAAACTATCATCGCCACTCAAGTGACCATTATTATTGAATTCCGCTTGCTCCGCATTAATCACTAACGCATTCAAGTTATTTGCACTATTCACTGCAATCAGTCCCGAGGCACCGTAATTTTTATAGCCTGTGATGGTCGCAGTATCAACATGATGGTCACCACCGTTGCTACTCAATGCTGAACTAGTTACATTGATCGTCATCGTGCCAGTTTGGCTATCATTCTGAGCGAACATTCCATCAACCAAATCAATAATATTAGTATTGGTTATATTAATGGTTTGATTACCATTGCTGGATTCATTATAAGCAATAATACCTGTCGCCGTGGTCGCCGTGGTGCCATTGATATAGTTCGTATTAGTGGTCAAGTTTAAGTCGGATATCGTATTTTCTGAGCCACTAATAATAAAACCATTAAAATTAGCTGCGCCATCCACTAAAATTAGTGGTCGCTCAAGGCTTGCCGCAGACTGAGTATAATCCGTGCTCCTACCGTAAAGATCCTGGTTGTCATATATAGCTAAACCATAATCATTGTTTGGATTACTGGTTTGTCCTGCTGTGTTGTTATTCACATAATAATTGGCATTTGTTCCACCTTGCAAATAGATACGCGCGCTATTAGGACTTTGAGTATTGATGGTATCCAATGTTGTTTGAGTTAAAAAAGCTGGATTGCCATAGGTAGCGAAGTCATTACTACTGGCTGATGCAGAAAAATCACTGGATATCAATAATTGATTGTTAGCGTTTGGATCCGGCTGTAAAAAATACACGTTATCGTATTGCAAAGATCGGCCAGCATCTTGCAAATTCTGCTGGTCATAAGTACCCGCACCCGTATCAATAATACCCACATGACGTTGAACAGGATCCAAAAAGCGATCCTGGATATTATTTGAAAAAATAGTGGAATCCTGTCCAAATGTCGCAGTTAAGCGAACTCCAATAGCATAATTGTTCAGATTATCATAACTATTAAATAAGGATGCACTCAGATTTTTTGAAAAGGAATGCTCAAAACCCGCGGTAATACCGGTGATATGATCTACATCATCAGAACTCGGTGGCTGATAAGAATATCCTCCCACATAAACACGCGAACGCAATCCCCCTATTTCTCCAAAACCATAGCCCACTTCAACATCGACGCCTTTTCCAATAACGGCAAAAGGTGCTATTAATTCATCATATTGGTTATGTGTGCCGGTCTGAAATTCTATGGAATCAAATTGTCCAAATTGACTCGCAAAATCAGCAGATCCAGATTGCTGACTTGTTTCTGTGGGAAAGTAGCCATTAACATGTGCATCCCAATGCGATGTCATCCACTCGATACCGGGACTTAACACCCAAAAACGGGTACCAAGACTCGTTCTTTCATTATCTCCAAATAAATACCCACCAACAATTTGATCATTAATAATTTTACGATAACCAGCCCCAGGACTCGCTAAATAGGTACTGTCACTCGCATAATCACCCATAAAATCGGCAAAAACTGCGCCTTGATAGTCACCATAAAGAGGCAACATAGCGTCTCCTCCAATGATGCGTACATCACTTGCCGCTGTGACATGGCCCAAAACCCGTCCTGAATGAGGAAGCCATGTGTAATGGGGAACCACTGTGTTTATGTTCGTTTCTGCCAAGCTCACAGAACATAGGGTAAGTGTGGAAACAAAAAGCAGAAACAACAGGTTATTTTTGTACATATTTTTATTTAATTCCTAATATGTAAACTCGACTCCGCAGTTTTTAATGCCTAACCACGATCCGTTTGGGGTAAATTGAAAAACTGCAGAATCGAGTGTAAAAGAGAGGTTACATATATTAGAGTCAATATTGCTTTGAGGTCAATTTTTATTGTCACTAATCGCTCCGTATCAAGGAACGGCCATATCACCCTACGAGCAGTTACTTTTTATTAGGGTCTGTTGACATTTCAGATCTCGACGTCCCGCGGCTTGTCCAGACCCTACTGTTTCTTCAGTTCACTTTTTGAACATTTGCCTTTTATCTCATCCATCAACAGTTGCGTCCTGCTGCCTGTTCCTGATTTAACATGATTGAATCGTTCATCCGCCTCAATCTGCTCGATGGCAGAAAGAACATCCATGGTTTTTGACAGTGTTTTTAATTCCGCAAGCATACCAATGTGCTCTTTTTTTCTACCAATTATTATCGTGTTAGTAGATGCCTGCATTTCATTTTCCAAAGCCTGCATTTGACTATCAATTTGGTGTAGTTGTTCATCTGTCAGATTTTGTGGTTCTGTTTTGGATAATTTCCTTTTAAAACGCGCCCTGATTTCATCTGGCTTTATTGCGTCGAGCTGGGCCTTGCGCATGAACTCTTTATCCTCGATCAGAGCCTGAGGTAAATACTTAATCACCTCGATATTTTGCTTAACTGCCTCAAGAAAGTACTTTTTATCATAGGGAATTACTGTCATTACGTGAGCAAATTGAATAGCCGCACCATTTTGCCTGATTGCCGCAAAGACAACATCTTTATCGTACCTCATTTTTACAGAGGCATACTGAAGAGCCAAGCCATTTTGCTTAACTGCAGCTAGCACGACCTGTTTTCCAGCCTCGTCATTTATAACAAGTCCAAGAAAAAAATTCGTTGCCATTCCAGCGAAACCAGGTGGAGTACGACTCAGCAGATAATCCAACCCTACATGAGAGTACTGAAGAGCCAGCCCATTTTGCCTAACCGCGGTAAGCACAACCTTTATATCCTCCTTCAATGCCTTTGAAGCATACTGAAGAGCGAGGCCATTGTGCTTACACGCCTCAAGCATAAAATCTTTATCCCCATTCAATGCCGCTGAAGCATACCAAAGAGCGCTAACATTATGCTTACACGCCTCAAGCATAAAATCTTTATCCCTCATCAATGCCGCTGGAGCATACAAAAGAACGCCAACATTATGCTTACACGCCTCAAGCATAAAATCTTTATCCCCTTTCAATGCTGCTGGAGCATACCAAAGAGCGGTAACGACACCTCAAGCATAAAATCTTTATCCCCCTTCAATGCCTCTGGAGCATACAGAAGAGCATCCTCATTGTGCTTATACGCCTCAAGCATAAAATCTTTATCCCCCTTCAATGCCTCTGAAGCATATGCAAGAAGACGAAAAGACCGCTTACACGCCTCAAGCATGAAATCTTTATCCCCCTTCAATACCTCTGAAGCATATTGAACAGCATTTATATTTAGCATAGTCAACGCGAGCATGACCTTTTTATCCTCTCTCACGCCCATAGGGAAAAACTTAATAGCAGTGACATTTAACGCAGCAGCCTCGAGTATAAACTCGATATCACCCTGCAATGTTTCAGAAGCAAGCAGAATAACCCATTCATCTTGCTTGACCGCCGTAAGCATAAACGTTTTATCTCCTCTCAATTCCACAGGATAACGCTGAGCAAGCGCTTCGCTATGTTGCTCAATCACCGTGATCATGACATCTTTTTCATCGAGCATGGCCTGAGGAAAATGCTTAATAACCCTGATATTTTGCTTAGCCAACTCAAGCAGGATCGTTTTATCCTTTTGTAATTCGAAAGAGGCATACTGAAAAGCTGCAGGGCATTGCATAACCGCAGCAAGCACAACGTCTCTATCCGATCGCAATGCATCTGAAGCATATTGAAGGTTGAAGCCATTTTGTTTTACCGCGGCGAGCATGAACGCCTTATCTTGAGATAGATACACTGGAATACTGTAATCCTGAAACTCAAACTCTGGTGCACTCAGCTTGGTCAACCAGTCTTGTCTTAATGCTGCCATCAAATTGTCAATTAACGATCCATGTTCATCAAGAACAGAGCGAATCGATGTATTGTGTTTACCCATATTCTGGATAGGTGCAAGGCTTGTTAATTTATCTTCAGGGCTATCTTTCCCCTCACGTATATACCAATCCAGCAATCCCTTCTTTTTTTCATCGCCTAAGCTGTCCATTTTTAGTAAAGTAACCACCTCCGAGCCATTTAGCTCCAAGTCTTCATAATACTTCGAATTAAAGGGCACATCTGTATTCAGCAGAGCATCCAATGCTGATTCCTCCTGTGCTGTCAGACTCAAATACTGCTTAACACAAAGTTCCTCCCGGATTGTTTGCTTTATTTGACTCCAGTTCAGCTCTAATTTATCGCTTTCAAGCAGTTCGCGTTGAAAAGGGCTAATAGTCAACACTTTGTCTTCATTCATTCGGGTAGCGAGTGGCTTCATTTTCTCGTAAAACTTACGATAATCCTGCTGGATTTCGGTGATGTGGTTTTTTGTTTCCTCGTCAAGTCTGTCTAAATATTTGAGTTTGAAAACAACCGGGAACTGATTTTTGATTAGCGCATCGATCAAATTCTCGCTTGTCAGGCCAGAAATTAATTCACCTACCTTCGCTCTGTTTGCAACCATGAAGTCTTTACAGGCTTGATTATATGTATCTTGTCGGCTTAACGCTTCATGTTGTTTGATGACAGCCGGCGCGTCCTTGAACAACATCGTTAAAAAATCAAGGCTTTTCTCCATTATATCCGGAGTCTTGGGACCTGATCGGGTATAACCTGACATTAACAATTCACTGTAAATTTGGTCTTCCATACCACTCAAAATGTTGAGTAGTCGATAGTCACGAGAAAAGGATGCTGCCAATTTATTCTGAATAACCCTATCAGTTATATCCCCGCGGTATATATCTTTCGGATTAAGCGCACGCACACCATAGCCATCGGTTTGAGCAACGGTAAAAAATCGATTATTGCCGTGGACTTCATCTGTGGTCTGATTGGCTGTTTTTGAGACGATATCATGGCGTATTCGATGGAGCAGCGCATCAATGGACTCAGGTCGTTCAAACCCCTCCACGATGCTATTCACCCCATCATGAAACCCAGGCGTACAGTTCTCTGCCCGTTCGATCAGTTTGAAAGCAATTGCGGCCTTATAATCCTTGATGGTACTTGCGTCTACCATCACACTGTATATCGGCTTCAAACCTTCGATAATCTGATCTTTCATCTCATAGGTTGACTGCTCTCCGATATGTTCAGCAATGCGGGCAGACAGATCAAATGATGGCTGTGATTCGAAGTTATCCAAAGTAACTTGAATCAACTGAGTCAACCAGTCTTCAGGCAATGGCTCTCGAGAAGCTGCTGGTACTTTGCGCTCTGGTGGCAGTTGGTATACCAACTCAGGATTTAATGTAGGCACAGTTTTCTCCTATATTCCACATGCATTACTTGCACAATAATTGCATATACATACATTTGATTATGGTACAATATTGGAATTTTACAAATTATAATGCGACAGCCGTGCCGAGCCACGACCATTGGTCGAAACAATAATAATAATAGTATATAATACTCCAATTAATCTTAGGTAAGATCCTGATATGCTACGAATAACCACCCTCACCTGTTTATTTTTATTGTCGTGCCTGAGCCAAGCCAGCCAGCAGTCGACACTGTATCAAGTAGACATGATTGTATTCACGCATCAACAAACATCACAGCACAATGCAAATAATATCACGCCGCCACTGGCGCCTGATACGCAACATGCTATCCCGTTGCAAAATACAGTTAATGGCGCAATGACGCCATACCATACTTTACCTGCCAGTTCATCGCAGTTAAGTAGTGAATATTGGGCATTAAATCGTAAAACCAATTACCACGTGCTGGCTCATTATACGTGGTTACAACCAGCCAACAATCAAAGAGCCGTTGCTTTATCTGCTGTTAATCGCAATGGCTGGAACATTGAAGGGACTCTGCGAATTCGGCGTAGCAATTATTATTTACTGGATACCGATTTACTTTTTTCAACCCCGGGCAACAACCAAACTGCGTTTTTGTTCTCGCAAAAACAACGTCTCAAGCCTGGAACCGTTTATTATCTTGATCACCCACAAGCGGGCATGCTAATCAAAGTCCACCAAATTACTTAAATCGGTAAAGATAATGAGTCCATCAACACCTCTACGTATTTGGTTAGTTAGTGTCTTATTCGTATTATTTCAATTTTTTCTGCAACTGTCGTCAGGTGTGGTTATTGGCGAAATTATGCATGACATGCATCTCTCCGCGTTAATTGCCGGAGCATTAAGTGCTTCGTTTTATATTGTATATACAGGCTTGCAAATTCCGGTTGGTGTTCTGTTCGACTGCAAAAATCCACGCGTGTTATTGTCCGTGACTACCCTGCTGTGCAGTATTGGCTGTTTTGCTTTTGCCTCAAGTTATAGCTTGGTGGGATTATTTGCAGGGCGTACGCTGATCGGAATAGGATCAGCTTTTGCATTTGTGGGGTTATCCCATTTATTGCGAGAACATTTTCCGTTACGTCAATTTTCATTCATGATAGGCCTTTCCGAAACCATTGGTTTGCTAGCCACAGTCATCGGGATCATTAGTCTGGGCTCGATTGTTTCACATTGGGGCTGGCGATATTTTATCTATGGGGCGGGTGTTATGGGAATCGTAATATCCATGCTAGCCTGGATATACATACCGGCTCAACCCGCTTCAAAAACGCCTATACAACACTACCAACAACAAGTCTTGGCTATTCTCAAGAATAAAAAACTTTGGATTAATGGTGCTTTTATCGGGCTAACTTTTACGATAGTTACTGTGTTTGGCGCAATGTGGGCTTCATCCTTTATTCAAGTCAAATTAAACTGCAGCATAAAAGAGGCCAGCTTTATAAACGCCATATTTTTTCTGGGCACTGCGATAAGCTGTCCGACATTTGGTTGGCTCGGTGCACGATTAACGCGTCGTAAACCTCTTATTTTTGTTTCGTCCCTATCCACCACCATCCTGTTTTTGATTTTGATTTACTGGCCCACACAAAGCCATGTCTGGGTCGGTAGTTTAATATTCCTGGTTGGTCTTTGCTGTGGTGCGTACATATTGACTTATCCTATTGCTAACGAACTATCCCCGGCTGGTTCCCTGTCAACCTGTACTGGCTTTATTAATACCTTGGCTCTTGTTACCACCCCTCTGCTACAGCCTTTTGTGGGTTTTCTACTTGATTTATTTAGCACGACCGGGACGAGTTATACACTGGAGAATTATCAAAGCGCGTTGTTAGTTATTCCGGGATCGTTACTTATTGCAGGTGTTTTGGCGTGTTACTTGCCGGAGAAAACCGAAATAAAACCCACTGATCTTTTAACGCATGAATCGTCGTGATTTCCGTTAAATGCTCGCGAAACTCGTTTGGAATGGGGATCTTTTGAGCTGAATTGAAGACGATATAATTGTCTACATTATTCGATAGCAGGCTTCGCAATTCCATGGGATCCAGTGTAGCGATTACCCTGCCTGCAGAATAGAACCGTGCAGAATAATCCGTTTTGTGCGACCAATAAATCAATCTGCTTTCCGCTGCAGGCCTCTGGTTTTTAAAAGCCATGACCATGCGATATTGTGATTTTGAAACCCATTCAGGTTTAAATATAAATAAAGCCGATACTAAAAGGAAAATAACCCCGGTAATGGCAGCACATGAGACCACTCTGGTTTCGGTTTTTATATTCACATGACTGCGTTTTGCGAATTCAGCAAATAATATTGCGAAGGCAGGCAAGCTGGGAAAAACATAGGGATAGATAATATTTCTGGAAAAAGTGAAGAAACACAAAGGCACAAATATACAAAGAAGTAAGTAACTGACCCAGCCATCGTTATCTTTGCATAAAGTGGGCAACTCTTTTCCGTGGTATCTCAGCCAAACCAACCCCATAATTGGCCAGGGAAAAATTCCCAGAAACGCATAGATCCAAATCATTCCAAGGGGTGCTGTGTGTGCAAAACCATATTTGTCCCCACCCCAGCCCGGATCCATAAATCGATGGAAGTTCTCCCCCACTATAAAGTAATTGATAAAGCCAGGTGTTCTTAGCTCAGCTAATGCGTACCACGGTAGCGCAATCAACAGCATCAGTAGTCCACCCGTGATCCACGGCAAGTGTTGCCAAAGTGCTGTCCAGCGCTGCTTATGTCTCAATACCCAGAAAAAAATAGGCATACCCGTTAAAACGAGTGCAATAGGGCCTTTGGCTAGCAGTCCTAAGCCTAAACCTGCAAAAAACACATAACCCCAAACTTTGTTTTTAATCACAACAGCGTGCCAGAAGGCAAACAAACTCAGTGTCGTACAAAAAATCAGAGCCGGATCGGTCATCACAGTGCCCGCATTCAGGAAAAAAAACACACAACCGGCCAGTACCAATGTTGCGATCATTGCCACCTGTGGACCACTGCGTTTTTTTGCCAAATCCCAAACCAGCCACAATACGCCGATTGAGAACAACAGGCTTGGCAGGCGTGCTGCGAATTCGTTCACTCCAAATAACTTCATGGACAATGCAGATGCCCAAGTTGATAAGGGTGGTTTGGCCCAAAAAGGCTCGCCATAACTTTGCATAGGCGTCACCCAATTGCCCGTTTCAAGCATAATACGGGCTATTTCGCCATAACGCGCTTCGGTAGAGTCATTCAGTGGCATAAAATACATTGCCAACATGCGGCTGATCAGTAGGAAAAACAAAACCATGCGGCTTCGAAAAGGAAAACTGAATTTCCCTACGTCGGGTAAGTAGTTTGCCATGCTATTTAGCCTCTTTACGCTTTAATTGAAACGAATGACTATCCAGGTCACTCAAATATTCATCACTCATAAAATAGCCTAGCTCATGATGGCGATAGAGATGCAATGGATCTCTCACATCTTCTGACAAATTTCCCGGATGACACATGATAAGCCCGCCATCCCGACTATGATTTAAAAATCGCTTGAAATAATGCCTGTAATTTACCGCATCTTTAAAATTATAAATACCGGAAAAACTTGAGTTTGTGAATCTGGTGGGCACGTCGCCGCTGGCTCCTTTGCCCACCCTACTTGCAATTCCGCCCAGCAGAGCAATCAGTTGGCGTTTTGGAAAACCATCGGGTGATAATAAATCTAGCCAACCATTGCTGGTTTTTCGAATAAATATGCCCGGTGGAAGATCACCGTAAACCGCAAGTAGAGCTTCACGAATAACAGGCAGCTGGTGAATATGTTGATGGCCATCAATAAAATCTGGATATGCATTCATGGCGTGGGTATATGCATCAAGTTGGGCCATAATTTCTGCTGCAATGACTTCCGGATTCAAGCGTCGTAAATAGGATTGTTTCAATAAACTGGCCATTCCCGGCAGCTGAACACCATAGTTTTTTTTCCAGCGTGGACTCAGGGCGTCACCGTGGGTCAAATTAAAATGCAGACCAATATAGGTTGTGGATTGTATAGGATGCAATGCCTGATGTGCTTCATTCCACGCCTTCGAATTCACCATGCAGCTGGTCGCATTGATACGCCCTTGTTCTGCCAAGTGCACAATGCCTTCAGAAATCGATGTGTTTTGTGCGTAATCATCAGCGCATAGTATGATTTGTTTGTTTTCAATCAGGCTGGTTATTAATAGAGTCATGCGTAATTTCTTTTTTAATATTGTATAAAGGACGATTTTTCGTTTCTATCAGGATCCGACCGATGTATTCGGAAATGATGGCCAGAAACAGAAACAGAATCGAAAACAAACCTGCAGTCAGGAAAATAACGGACGCTATACCATCTGCTAGCTGTTGATGGGCAAACAATTTTTCCATCAAAATAAAACCTGCGTACACCATCATAACGATACTAATCATCACAGAAAAACAGGACATGATACGCAATGGTCGTGATGAAAATCCAACAATGGAATCCAGCGATAAAATAATTAATTTTCGAAAATTATACTTACTTTTTCCTGCAACTCTCGGTGGGCAATGATAGCTGATACTCGCCGTTTTATAGCCCACATAAGCAAACATCATAATCAAATGACGATTACTTTCTTTCATTTTCCCAAGAGAGTCCACCACTTTTCGACTGAGCAAACGAAAATTACCTGTGTCAGAGTGAAGATCAAAACCCGTCATTTCTCTGGACAAACGATAAAACAGACGGGCTGTAATTTTTTTAAACCATGATTCGTGTTCACGATTAGTCCGTGAGGCACACACCACATCAAACCCCTCTCCTGCTTTTTTTACCATATCTGGAATCAGTTCTGGTGGATGCTGCAAGTCTGTGTCCATCAAAATAACATAATCACCCAATGCATGATCCAAGCCTGCCGTGGAGGCTATTTCGTGACCATAATTGCGTGAAAATGAAATCAGACGTATGTTTTTATTGGATTTAATATAGGACATACAACGCGAAACAGTGTGATCAATGGATCCGTCATCAATCAGAATCAGCTCATAATTTGAATAATTTTTACTCAATACTTCAATCGTTTTCTCAAGATAAAGCTCAATAACAGCCTCTTCATTATACATGGGGGCTATTACAGAAATTTTGATGTCAGTCATGATGATATTTTGTCCACTGCAATTGAGACTGTATTATACCATTAATTCATGTTTTGTGGTTATCGGTATATACTATAACCTACTTTGAACATGGTGGGCACGTCGCTCCCGCTCCTTTGCCCACCCTACGCAAAACCCCAACAATAAAGGCACCTTTATGAACTCATTACAACACCTGATTGAACAACAATTCGAACAACGACAAACCTTAACCCCTGACTCCGCCTCAACTGAACTCTATGATGCGATAGAAGAGGTCATTGCAGGCTTGGATCGTGGTCATTTTCGTGTTGCCGAACAAATTAATGGCGACTGGCTGGTGCATCAATGGCTGAAAAAAGCGATCCTGCTTTCATTCCGAATTCATCCAAACCAAGTTATGGATGCGGGCGTTTGTCAGTATTATGATAAATTACCCTTAAAGTTTGTAGATAAAGAACCCGCCGAACTGGCCGACATGGGGGTACGCGTTGTCCCACCTGCCATCGCTCGTCGCGGGGCATTTATTGGAAAAAATACGATCCTGATGCCCTCTTATGTCAACATAGGCGCTTATGTTGATGAAGGCGTTATGGTTGATACTTGGGCAACAGTTGGATCCTGCGCGCAAATTGGCAAAAACGTGCATCTTTCCGGTGGTGTAGGGATTGGTGGTGTGTTGGAGCCCTTGCAAGCCAACCCCACCATTATTGAAGATAACTGCTTTATTGGCGCACGATCTGAAGTTGTCGAAGGGGTTATTGTCGAGCGCGGTTCTGTAATCTCAATGGGCGTATTTCTCGGCCAAAGCACAAAAATTTACAATCGCATGACGGGAGAAATCAGTTATGGACGTATTCCGGCGGGTTCTGTGGTAGTCGCTGGCAATTTACCCAGCGAAGATGGGAGTCATAGTCTTTATTGTGCTGTGATTGTGAAACAGGTTGATGAAAAAACCCGTGCCAAAGTTAGTATTAATGAGTTATTACGGGACTGTTAGCCCAAGGAAGGACGTTCATTAAGAGAGATTAAATAATGCATACCATACAGGATATTCTGCAAAAGCTGATCAGTTACCCCTCTATCACCCCTGATGATGCGGGCTGCCAGGACTATATGATCCAGATGTTGGAGAGCATTGGGTTTCATTGCCAACGTTTTGATAACTCACCTGTTTCCAATTTCTTTGCTCAAATTGGAACCGGCACACCGTGCCTGGTTTTTGCGGGTCACACGGATGTCGTGCCCGTGGGTGATCACACAAAATGGCTGACTGATCCCTTCCGCCTGCAAGAAGAAAACGGCATGCTGTATGGTCGAGGTGTCGCTGATATGAAAGGCAGTCTGGCATGCATGCTGGTTGCCGGGGCGCAATTTGTTAGAGCCCACCCCCATTTCACAGGCAGTCTGGGCTTTCTAATTACCAGTGGTGAGGAAGGCAATGATTATGATTTAGGCACACCCTATGTCATGGCTAAATTAAAGGAACAAGGCATTCATCCTGATTTTTGCATCGTGGGTGAACCCTCCAGCAGCAACCGCGTGGGTGATATGCTTAAAATTGGCCGTCGCGGCTCACTCAACGCAAAATTAACCTTACATGGCAAACAAGGCCATGTGGCCTATCCCCATCTGGCAGAAAATCCCATTCACACCCTGAGTCCGGCACTGACTGAACTAACCTCAACGTGCTGGGACAAAGGCAATGCACATTTTCCCCCAACAACGCTTCAAGTCACCCACATTCACGCTGGAGGAGAAGCTAACAACATCATACCCGGTGAGTTAATCCTGCATTTTAATATCCGTTACTCAACAGAACAAACTGCGTCCAAGTTGAAATCTCAGGTAGAAGCCTGTTTTGCAAACCACGGATTAAATCCAACCATTGACTGGAGACTGAGTGGCGAGCCGTTTTTAACATCACGTGGGCGATTGCTTGCCAGCTGTATCAATGCAATTAAACTGCACACCGGCCAAACGCCTGAATTATCCACCAGTGGCGGCACCTCAGACGGTCGATTTATAGCGCCATTTGGCGTTGAAGTCGTTGAACTGGGGCCGGTGAATGCAACGATTCATCAAGTCAATGAATGCGTTGCATTGGCTGATTTGAAAATACTGGCAGACATGTATCATGCTGTGTGTGTGGAGCTTTTAGGGTAAACGGTAGGGTGGGCAAAGGAGCGGGAGCGAGCCTTTAATATTTATGAGCAAGATTTGCAATTACAAGCCATATAATGTACAGTGCTGCAAATTGACTGTAATGATTAAGGTGCATAAATGACTTTTACTAATCTCGCCACGAATGAAGCTTACAGAGCTATACTTGAATATTGTCAATATGATATCAATGATTATGTATTAATTTTAAATATACAACAACTTACCTTTGAGAATTTTCTCTCTCTTGATTATGATAATAATTCACTGTTTTTCAAAACAATTGAGTTAAGTAAAAACCATTCCGGTGAGCGATGTAGTCATGTTATGCGATTGCTCGTTGAACAAGCTAAACAGATAAGTGCAAATATGAGGCTGGTAGTATTTTTATTGTCCTGCTCTAGTAGATGCAACGAACAACCATTGCAAAAAATATTGGATCTGAATTCGCCTGATAATATGAATCATAACACGGTTCATGTTGCGATTACTTTTTTTAATATTCTCAACCAATGGGCCCAATCTACTGATTATAATATAACATCTGATATTAATTACTTCAAAATAACCAGGCCGATGCTAACACAGGTATTTTTGTGTAAAAACAAAGCAATTCAGGATCAGTTTTTAATGTTTTATCATCTCTCCATATCCAGAAACTCGTTGCCATTAGTTCAACTTCAAAAATTATATCTTGAGGGTAGTATGATGGGTTTTCGATTATTCGATGTCTTAATCATGAACACATCTCAAGAAAATTTGGCCTTATTTTACCAAGAGTTGAGATTTTTACACCAAAACGGATGGATAACAAAAAAAGATCATGTGGATATTTTAACATCGCATGCTTTGGAGAAAAACGGCTTTTCACCCATCCACGAAATTCTAAGCACTAACTGTCCTGATAAAATTATGGCTTATGTCCAGGAGGTGGTATCTATCCTACCGCCCAGTCAGTTAAAGGCCATGTTAACAAAAGAGAATAAAAATCATTATACTGCAATCCAACAGGGCCTTAACAATGGCTCTAGAACGGCATCTCTAGTTGTGTCGGCACTTTTTTTAAGTTTAATCGATCCGAACTTAGGCGTATTCACACTGGATGAATGTAAAAAAATGCTAAGTGCCTCACATAAAAAACGTTTGTGCTGTGCAAATAAAACCAACTCATACGAAGTTAACCAGGCAATTAATGCTACACGACGCCGCATTAATATCTTGATCGACCAACAAAATAAAAATGCATCCGAGTTTAGTTATTCATCTGTAAGATCAACGTTAATGTACTTTAACTCAGATCCTAAAAGCAAAGTGGTTGAGCCTGCTCTTGAGTATGCCATTTCACCGTCCCCTACATTTGAAAATCCTTAGGGAACTGCGCAATTCCTAAGCTCCTATTTAAATATTTTCACATGAAGATCGTCGGTTGAACTCATCCAGGCTCTTTTCATCACTTGGGTGTTAAATGCAATGCCGATGTCACCATTGGGACTTACAGCAATCACACCAATGTCTGCTTTAATGGTTTTATTTCTGGTAAAAAGGACATAATCGCAAGCATCTTGTATTGACAGGTTGAGTTCGGTCATCATGGATATGCTATGTGCGATAACTCCTGTAATTAAATATTCACCTTCTCCAGTGCCTGACACAGCGCATGTATTATTATTTGCATAACATCCAGCACCAATCACACAGGTGTCTCCGATTCTACCGGGCAGACAGTTACTGGTACCTCCAGTGGATGTTCCTGCGGCTATATTTCCTCGTTTATCCAAGGCAACCGCACCCACAGTGCCGTGCATTTTTTTCTTGAATATTTTATGCGATACCTGGTGTTTATTGGCTTTCTGAAATGCATCATATTGATTTTCAGTAATGAAATAAGCCTCTGGCTCAAAAAGAATGCCCTCGCTTCTGGCTACATCCAGAGCACCACTCCCAGACAAAAAAACATGATTGGTTTTTTTCATAACAACACGTGCAAGAGAGATTGGATTTTTAACCCCATGAACCAGTGCTACAGCACCTGCTTTCAAATTTTTTCCATTCATAATGGATGCATCCATTTCAACCTTACCCATAGAGTTTAGAGCAGATCCACGACCTGCATTAAACAAGGGGTTATCTTCCAGGTATTTTACTGCATGTTCTACCGCGTCCAATGCACTTCCTCCTCGGCTGAGAATTTTGTAGCCGAGACGAGTAGCATAGGCCAATCCTTCTTCTGTTTCCTTGATATGCTTTTTTAAAAAGGGTGTGTTACAGCTGGCACCACCATGCACTGCAAATGCAATTTTTTTCATTATCGTCATCTCAATTGTTTTTTATTGCAGGATTTGCCAATTTTCGTGAGTTAATTGAAAACTTGCATCCTTTCACAAGCAGATGAACCTTTAAGTTTTCAACATAAACACCCTCACCTTCTTTAACGGTTGTAATGTTGGTCTGACCTATATTTCTTCCATCAATAATAACCACCATCCCTGAGCCCCTGCATTCAGCCTCAGATCCTTTTTTTATGATTAATGCAGTGTCCTCCCCCAAACCTATACCCAACTTGCCTGGATTCATTATAATGGCATGTGCAAGCCGGCCGAAGCGCCCTCTTTTTATGAAATGTGTATCAATGATGCAAGTAGGCAATAAACCAAAACCCGCCGATGTCATTAAATTACGATAAATCAATGCTTCAGTTAAATCACCTTGGGAAATCATCACAGACGACATAGTCATTGCACCGGCACTAGTGCCAGCGACAACAAACTCGCTATCGTCCTGGTATCGTTGTTTAATAATATCAACAAATGGGGTTCCACCTAAAATGGTTGATAAACGAAACTGGTCACCGCCTGAAAAGAAAATCACGGCTGCTTCTTCAGCTCGTGCTAAATAACTTTTTTTACGAGCCTCATTGCGTTCTGTAATGGGTAAAAACCCTAAATTAGTGTACCCCATTTCATGAAACACTTTTTGATACATTTTTTTGACTTCATCCGGCACTTCCGAACCCGTGGTGACGATTTCAATTTTTCTGTTTTGCGAACAAGTGAGTAATTCACTCAAAATTTCATAACGAGTAAACTCGTTCATTTGATCTATCATATCAGGAGGCGCATCAACTTTATCTTCAGCGCCACCAATGATCAGTAACTTTCCTTTTGGATACATAAGTTTTCTGCCTTATTATTAGGTAAGTCATGAAATTTACGCTCTTCCTTTTTCATATAATCAATTGCGGTAAACACATCATCAACCGTATAAAAAATAAAGGTGTCGTCTATAGCATGTTCCATAGCATATTTAATGGCTTCGAACTCTTCTGAAATGATGGTTACTTTAGGCTGTAAACCTGAATTTTTTATGCCTTGCAACAGCAGGTTGGTTAATTCCTGATTGGTCCTTCCGCGCCCGTTTTTATCATGCCGTATAATAATATCATCAAATATTTGAGCCGAATAATATCCAATTTTTTGGATATCTTCTGCTCGTCTATCCCCGGTAGCACCAATAATGCCCACCTTCTTCTTACAAATTATTTTGTTTAAGTAATGTTTTAATTCAATGAAAGCCGCTTCATTGTGAGCATAATCCATCATGACTTTAAAGCGATTAAAGTTAAAAACATTCATTCTTCCAGGCATGTTTTCAACCGTGGGATCAAAGCAATATAATGCTTTCATAATATTTATAAAACCAAAATTGCTGATTACCCCGGCAAGGACTGCCGGCAAAACATTTTGTATCATGCAAATGGCAGTTCCATAAAACGTTATGGGTATATCAGCTATTTTGGCGAGGTTACTTTTATCATGACCTCTCCTGACCACAATAAAATCATGTTCAATGTATGCTGCTAACCCTCCTGCATCACAATGCTCTCTGATGCGCTCATTATCTTGCTTACCGAACAGGGCTACATTACAGGAGAGATCTTTTTTGATGGCATAAACCAGGTCATCATCTGCGTTTAATATAGAATAACCTTCAATCGCCGTACTGTTAGCAACCACGGCTTTAACCTTCGCCAGTTGTTCCAAAGTATGAATATCATTTAACCCTAAATGGTCACTGGTAATGTTGGTAATAATACTGATATCACATTGATCAAAACCCAATCCTGAGCGAAGAATTCCTCCTCGCGCACATTCCAGAACAGCAAAATCAACCATTGGATCCTGTAACACAGTACTTGCACTGGCAGGCCCACTGCAATCCCCGGAATAGATTAACTCATTATTGATATAAATCCCTTCTGTCGTAGTAAAACCCACAGAATAGCAAGCTTGTTTGGCAAGATGAGCAATTAAACGAACTACGGTTGTTTTACCATTGGTGCCAGTCACAGCAATGACCGGTATTCTGGAGGTGCTACCCACTGGATAAAGCATATCAAGAACAGGTACCGCCACATTTCTTGCCTGTCCCTCATTAGGAGCTAAGTGCATGCGAAATCCAGGCCCTGCATTGACTTCTACTATGGCGCCATTGTCCCTGATAATTGGCTTGGTAACGGTTTCGCAAACGATGTCAACACCACAGATATCGAGGTCAATCAATGTCGATATTTTTTCAGCCATATGAATATTAAACGGATGAACATCGTCTGTTACATCCGCCGCGGTACCCCCGGCACTCAAGTTGCCGGTACCCTTTAAATACAGGACTTCACCTTCGGGTAAAATGAAATTTAAAGATAGTTTTTTATCCTTTAAAATAGTCTGTGTTTCTACATCCACTTTAATGGTCGTTAGCAAATTTTCATGATCATGCCCACGCTTGGGATCCTGGTTCGTTATGTCGATTAGCTCCTGTATCGTATTAAACCCGGTTCCTATAATCATGGCAGGCGTACGCTTTGCTACCGCGACCACTTGATGGTTAACGACTAAAAACCGATAGTCCTCTCCTTTAATGTATCGCTCCACTATCACCTTGTCCGATACTTTTTTTGCTATGGAAAATGCCTTAAGTGCTTTTTCCAAGCTATTAATATTGGTTGTAATTCCTCGTCCATGATTACCAGTTTGTGGCTTAATAACCAATGGAAAATTTATTTGAGCAACAGCCTCCTCTAATTCATCCAATGATTGCAGAATAAGGCCTTCTGGAACTGAAATATAATTTGCTGCGAGAATTTGCTTGGTCATTTCTTTATCAGCAGCAATGTCCACACCAATTGTGCTGGTTTGTGATGTCACAGTAGCCCACATTTTTTTTTGTTTGATGCCTTGTCCTAAAATAATGAGCGATGAACCTTTTGTTGAGATAACCGGGATTTTTCTTGTTTTTGCTTCATTGACAATAGAACCCGTGCTTGGCCCCAATTTTTCACTATCAAATAACCGTTTTAACTCATTTAAATCATGTTCCAGACATTGATAGTCTTTTTCCAGCGCCAAAGTCTCTACAAGATTCACTGCAGTTTTGGCAGCATATAAGCCGGCACTGTCTATCTCATACGAGAATATCACATGATATACACCCTCTTCATGAGCGCTATATGTTCTTCCAAAACCACAATCCATGCCCGCAAGCGTTTGTAATTCAAGAGCCACATGTTCAATCACATGCCCAAGCCATGTGCCTTCTTCAAGCCTCTGAAAAAAACCACCATTAATCCCAAGCGAACAACGATGGTTATATAATGTGGGTAACAGACTCTTTAATCGTTTTGTAAATCCATTTAACTGACTTGTGGGAAAAAACTCAAACTCTTCCAGATCCAGTTTGAGCTCGATTAATTTTTTTCTATTATTCGACCAATAATTTGGACCATTTAAAACTTTAGTATTTAAAATTTTCATAATGATAACCATTCCGTTGACTACAATATGAAGAGCTGGGAGGGTATCTCTTAAATATGAGATACCAACCAAATTAATATCAATATACTGATAGGTAATCCTAACAGCCAACCAATTATATAACCCACGTTAATCTCCTTAGTAGTTACCACTAGTCCATGTTAAATTAGTATGGTTCATAAAAATAATAATAGCCAATTTTTAAATGGCTGCAGCAAGCCGTTCATCCGCAATAACTTTTTCATCGACCACTTTCGTAACACAGGAGTCAGACCAAACATTCAGTGCGGTTTCCAGCATATCAATCAAACTATAGAACGGTAGAATAATCCCCATCAAGGTAATGGGGACGTTCATGCTCGCAAGCAGGCTGGTACTGAGGAAAAAACAACCCATTGGAATCCCGGCATTACCAATGGCAGCAACCGTTGCTATAACAACCCATAAACCCATCGATGCCAGAGATACATGCATGCCATTATTTTGCATTAGATATATAACGGTTGCGAAAATAAATGCGGCACACCCATTCATGTTGATGCTAGTGCAAAGTGGCAATACAAATCGACTGATTTCAGGTTTTACATGTAAATTTTTCTCAACCGTATCCATGGTCACGGGTAATGAGCCTACGGATGATTTGGAGAAGAAGGCAACCGAGAGTGCGGGCAACATGCCTTTCATCGCTGCAAATGGCTTGATACCGTGTGATTTTAGCCACAAGGGCAAAATAACAAAACCTTGCACGAGGTTAGCTAGCACGATAATCAGCAAATATTCACCAATTCCCTTAACATCAACTCCGCCGCGCAATTGAACCACTGTTGTGGTAATAAACCCAAACAAACCAATTGGAATAATGGCAATAACCCAACGCGTGATCACCATAAATAAGCCGTGAGCTCCGCGAAAAAATTGTGTGATCGTGTGTCGAGCAGGTTCATCAGGAATAACGCGTATTGCAATACCCATGACGATACCCAAAAACAACACGCTGATTACCTGGTTTTCAAGAAAAGGGGAAACAATCGTGGTTGGAATCAGGTTGGCAATATGTTGAAAATAACCCAGTTCATTGCCTTGAACAGGCGTCGGTGCTACGACCATATCTGAAGAAACAGCCACCATGCCAGGTTGAACAAGCATATATAACAGGCAGCTAATGCCAGCAGCAACCAAGGTTGTGCCCAGTGTATAACACATCGTCCGCCGCCAAACCGTGCGCATAAAACCGTCAGATCGGTAATTAGATAGTGTAACAATAATGGACAATACAATAATGGGCAAACTGATGCATTTGAAAATACGAATAAATACGTCTGCAATAAAAAAGCCCAACGATTTTAACAAGGCAATGTCTGACATACCACAAAACACACCTAGCAAGATCATCACCGTGTACAGAAATGGCGTACTCAGCCAAAATTTTACTTTATTTGTATGCATGTGAATACCTTTTATTCAATTAACCAAAAATTTTAACACGCATACTGTTTCTGTCAAGCCCCCCGAGCTTGCGCCAACTAACTATTCCAGAATAGATCCGCTGCGAGCTGGATGATTCACAACGATCTGTCACAAAAGGCCTCGCCATCCGCATCTGCAGGATTATGTTAGGTGGCTGCATGCTAGCCAGTGTAACGAGCCAATGGTGACTTCCATGCATGAATTCATCCATCAAAATCTGCAAACAGGGGTATAGTCCCAGATCTTCCAGCACATATCTATATTGGCGCGTACCATCAACAACAACACACCCTTGATTCGCTAACAGCATATCTACGAGTTGATTTGGATTTTTATCCCATACTACACAAGCAGCATTGGCTAAATCCAGTGTATTGGCAATGCCTTCCATCTGATGGAATACATGATGATTAGCCATTACCTGATTACACGATTTAATATACAAAAAGACTCCTTGCATCAAGGATAGAACCAATAGTGTCAGTATCACAATCATCATCATTGTAGTGAGTAACACCATGCCACTCTGCTGATTGTTCATGCCCTGACCCTTGTTTCAAATTCTAACTCTCGATCTCCATCCAAACCAAGATTAACCTGAACAAGATTGGTTTTAAGGTTCAGCGACATGGTTTTCACTAATGGCGTTAATTCATCCGCATGATCACGTTGATAAAACAACCCTCTTGCCTGTCGTATAAAAAATCGCTCCTGCAACCATTCTCCAACATAAACAGGCGGTTGATAGGTAAAGACCAATGGATTTGCAAGGGTCACCATTTGCCCATTAGCTGTATTAGTAACCCCAAGGACACGTTGTACTTCAGCATGATAACAATCAGCGATCAGAATCGGGCGATCATCGCGAATCGTGTTGTTGCGGGTTAACAATATTTGGGTTGAGTTTGATCTATCCAGCATCACATCAAACCAAGGGCTCATCCGATTAATTTTCAGCTCTGCGCCAATTTCAATTGCAGAAAGATTCCCATGTCCATCTCGCTGATCGAGAGTGATTAAATGATCCACGCTCAAGCAAGGTGTAAAACCTGCCTGACGGATACTATCCCGCATAAAATCCGATACCAACTGCAATTCCATAGATTCATCCATGGACGATTGAAGGTGGGAATAGTATTGTTTTGTGCTGAGATAATGATTCATCAACGCGGTGATAATAAGACTAGTCAAAAGCAGGCTGATCATGACCTCTGGTAATCCGAAACCTTGCTGTTTATTCATTCTAGCCTAGCCCGTCACGTTCTGCTGAATTGTCTAATTGTAACAAAGCATTCATGCGAATGTGGGCTTGATTAAATAACTGGCTAACGTGCCATTGCTGCGTTAACAACGCCAACGATGTGGTGGTTACCAAAAGCAACGATATCAGCACTTCGGTCAACGAAAACCCATGGGTTGTATTCATATTTATTCCTGCGGTTGGACTGCAGGCGTGAGTTAAACATATTATAAGTGCATTGCAAACTAAATAGTTGCATTTTCTTCGCCAATATTTCAATATGGTGCGAGGACTACAACAACCAAGGAGAAACAAATGAAAAAGAAAGAATTAATTGATGCAATTAGCAAGCGTGCAGGTATGGCTAAGAATGAGTCAGAAATCGCATTGAATGCTGTGATCAGTTGTTTGACAGACTTGCTTGCCCAAGGTGATTCTATCATATTACCAGGTTTTGCCAGTTTATCAGTGAAAAAACGTGCTGCTCGAACAGGTCGTAATCCATCAACAGGTAAGCCAATCAATATACCAGCTAGCAACGTTGTTAGTTTTAAAACCGGATCAAAATTAAAAGAAACAATTAACGCGCAAAACTAGCACATACTCCAAATTGTTGGGCCGAACGGCCCAACCTACAATTATTTTTATCCAATCGACTTGCTAATGAACAATATGACTGCTAGATTATATTCATGGCTTCTATGGATTAGAGGTCTCAAAGGGACTTTTGTTCAGAAGGATCTGAGCATATCAAGGACGAGCGCGGGACAAAACCTGCGTGATTGTACTAGCCAGGGCAATGCCCTGGCTTTTTTTTTTCCAGTTACTACGCCAGGTAACTTGAATGTGACAGGTAGTTACGATCAGGATAATAGGCAAACACAACTGATCCACCCTTAATTGTATTAATCACAGGTTTAGCAAGGGTTTTAGCAATAGAAGGACAACCCCAGCTACGGCCAGCTCGACCGGCTTTTTTTATGTAATCAGGCTCAACATACCAGGCGCCATGAATCACTACCCGACGGTTGTATGCATTGTCATTAAAACCTTTTTCCAATCCCTGTAAGTTTAATGAATAACCATTTGAACCCATGTAGGTATCACGGGTTACAAATGTACCCAAACTGGTTTCTTTGCTTGATGATTTATTGGAAAAATGACTGGGCGTCTTCATTCCTGAATTTTGTCCATGAGCAACAAAGGTATTATATAAAAGACGATCGTGATTCACATCAAAAACCCACATACGTTCTTTTGATGAAGGCATGGAATAATCAATAACGGTCAGCACAGGTTTTTTTACCGCACCACGACTGGTTGCTTTATGATAGGCAGCCAATGCAAGTTGAAGAACATGTCTGTTAAGATGAGGAGCTTTTTTCCCCAAGTGTTGAACTTCAGAATTTACATCAAATGAAGATTTTGAAAAAATCGTTGAACTAGATGATGCTGCATTGCAGGCCAAAATAGCCATTGAAATTAAGGTTAATAATATATTCATAATTCTCCAGTTTTTTTATTAATTTCACACTGTACATCGGTGCAAAAGTGGTTATTATATTAAAAAATCGAGCAATTGTAAAATCACTCGAACCCTATATTGCTTGCTCAACAAAAAAATCAGTCAATTCATTAGGTTGACTTAAACACCGCCAAACAAACTGGGGATAAAAACCAACCAAATGATAAGTAAATATACAAATGGTTCGACATTATAACTCAAAAATAGATTAAAATATAGTCATATTTTATGGAATAAGATCAATTGGAGCGATTTATGAACTCCATACATCATCCAAACCCCCAGAGACGACAGCATCTGGGTTCATTAATAACTGCGGAATCGAGTTACTAGGGGCTGTTGACATTTGCCTCTAGTATTAAGTGGAATTAACATATAAATTGGACTATTCTTTACCTGTCCCAATGCCCAGGAGCCAACATGCTTGCCAAACTTACTTTAAAGGCCCCACAAGAGTTGCGTGCCATCATTAATGAAGCATATCGGATGCCAGAATTAAGTAGCATTACAACACTGATCGAACAAGCAGCTCTGACAGATACTCAAGTCGCTAATGTACGTACCCTAGCAACACGTTTGGTTGAACAGGTTCGTACTGAGCGTAAAAAAACTACAGGCATTGATTCCTTTTTAACAGAATACGCGCTCTCCAGCAGTGAAGGGATTGCTTTAATGTGCCTCGCTGAAGCACTGTTACGAGTACCCGATAAAGCAACCATTGATCATTTGATTAAAGACAAGCTTGCTAATGCCGATTGGGCATCGCACAGCGGTCAAAGTGATTCTTTTTTCGTGAATGCAACCACTTGGGCGTTGATGTTAACCGGCAAAGTACTCACCCCTGAAAAAGCCGAATCAAGCTTAAGCAAGGCGTTGATGACACTGGTTAATCGCAGTGGTGAGGGTGTTGTGCGTAAATCAGTCGATACTGCCATGCGGATCATGAGCAAGCAATTTGTCACAGGCCGTACAATTAAAGAAGCATTGGATCGCGCGAAGAAAAAAGAAGCCGTGGGCTATCGCTATTCTTATGATATGTTAGGCGAAGCCGCCCTCACAGCACAGGATGCTGATCGCTATTTCAAAGCCTACACCCAAGCCATTGAATCCATGGGGGCAAGCGCTGATTCAAAGGCCAGTCTATATCAAAAACCCGGCATTTCCATTAAATTATCAGCCTTGCATCCACGCTATCATGAGGCTCAACATGAGCGAGTACTGGCAGAGTTAACTCCGAAATTACTGTCTCTGGCACAACTGGCCAAACAATTTGATATAGGATTAACCATTGATGCTGAAGAATCTGAACGTCTGGATCTATCACTCGATGTGATTGAGAACGTATTTAACCATGATAGCCTGTCCGGCTGGAATGGTTTTGGTCTGGCCGTGCAATCCTATCAAAAACGCGCCTTTTATCTGCTTGATTGGCTGGCTGCCTTGGCTCGAGGCAAGAACCGTCGCATTATAGTACGTTTGATTAAAGGCGCTTATTGGGATAGTGAAATCAAGAAAACCCAAATGCTGGGACTATCTGATTATGCCGTCTTTACTCGAAAAGTATTTACCGATGTATCTTTCCAGGCATGCGCTAAAAAACTGCTAACCATGACCGATGCTATTTATCCACAATTCGCAACACATAACGCATACTCCGTCGCGCTGATTTTAGGCCTGGTTGGTGATTATCGTGATTTTGAATTCCAATGTTTGCATGGCATGGGCAATGAGCTCTATGCTCAAATCGTTCCAGCCAGTCAGTTTGGCATACCCTGCCGTATCTACGCACCTGTTGGCAGCCATGAAGATTTACTACCCTATCTGGTTCGTCGATTACTTGAGAATGGAGCCAACTCGTCATTTGTCAATCGAATTGTAGACGACAAAACCCCGATCTGTGAGTTAGTTGAAGATCCCGTGAGCAAGGCAAGGCATTTACTGAGTAAAATCAATCAAAACATTCCACTGCCAGCATCTGTTTTTTTACCTGAACGTAAAAATTCTCCAGGCATTGATCTAACGGATAGAGCGTGTGTTGCCTCGTTGCAAAAACAACTGACAAACATGGAGCCATTTCAATGGCAAGCGGCTCCCATTATGGCAACCAGGAAAACCACGAATAAAAAAAATCAATCCGTCACCTCTCCTCAACGAGCAGAGCAAATCATAGGTCATGTTACTGAATCCACATCGGATGATATAGAGTGGGCGTTAACCCAGGCGACTAACACCTTTGACACATGGAGTAAAACACATGTAACGGAACGCGCAGCCATTCTTGAGCGCTTCGCCTGCCTGCTTGAAGACAATATACCGACATTTCTTGCCTTGGCATGCCTTGAAGCAGGAAAAACATGGAATGATGGCATTGGTGAAGTCCGGGAAGCCATTGATTTTTGCCGTTATTATGCTGCACAAGCCGAAAAACTAATGTCCAGACCGCTCAAGCTACATGGATATACCGGCGAGCTAAACGAGGTGACCTTGCATGCGCGTGGGGTGGTGTTGTGCATTAGCCCATGGAATTTTCCGCTGGCAATTTTCACCGGTCAGGTTCTTGCAGGCCTTGTAACCGGTAACTGTGTCATCGCTAAACCGGCTAATCAAACCCCCTTGATCGCACATTTTGCCGTAGAGTTAATGATCCGAGCCGGAATTCCAGCTGGTGCAATGCAATTGTTACCTGGTCGTGGCTCAACGGTAGGCTCTGCATTGGTTGCGGATAAGCGCATTAAAGCGGTTATTTTTACAGGATCTACCCAAACCGCCAACTTGATTAATACTACCCTAGCTACACGTGGCGGCGAAATCATCCCGTTGATTGCTGAAACTGGTGGTCAAAATGCGATGATCGTTGATTCATCAGCATTGCTTGAACAAGTCACTGTGGATGTATTGACCTCCGCATTTGGTAGTGCTGGCCAACGCTGCTCCGCCCTACGGGTTCTTTTTGTACAGGAAGAAGTTTATCCTCGCCTGGTTTCATTACTCAAAGGTGCTATGGCAGAGCTTCGTGTGGGCGATCCGCGCTGGCTGTCAACGGATGTAGGTCCGGTCATTGATAAAGACGCATTAAAGATGTTAAAAACGCACGTAGCAGATATGCAGAAAAAATACAGTATAATTTACCAATGCACCTTGGATAAGGATACTGAAGCCGGCCATTTCATGCCCCCCACCGCCATTGCGATTGATTCCATACACGCCTTGGAAAACGAAGTGTTTGGCCCTGTACTGCATGTGATTTGCTTTAAACAGAATGCGCTGGATGACGTTATTGCGCAAATCAATCACACCGGTTATGGGCTGACTCTAGGCATACATAGCCGCATCAATAAAACCGTTGAATACATTCGCCAACGCGTACACGTAGGCAACTGCTATGTAAACCGCAACATGATCGGTGCCGTGGTAGGCTTGCAACCGTTTGGTGGCGAAGGGCTTTCAGGTACAGGACCCAAAGCGGGTGGACCGCAATATTTGCAACGCCTGTGTCATGAACGTACCTATACAATAGATACGACTGCGGCGGGTGGTAATGCGAGTTTGATGTCGCTACCCGAATAAAATGAGTAGTTACCTTTCTGGACTTAATTACTGGACTTTGGAGCAAGTCCTAATGATTCAGACAGAATGGAAACCACTAGGGTATTTAAACTGACACGCTCCCGTTTAGCTTGTCTTGTTAGTCTCGCATGCAGTGAACGTGGTACGCGTTGTACCCATTTCCCACTCTGATTTTCAACATCACCAGGTAGAGGGATGTCTCTATCTTTTTCTTTTGCCACAGCAATCCAGCATTGTACAGCGTCATATCCATTGACGATGGCCTCATCAACGGTTTCACCATCCGACATGCAGCCAGGAAGATCAGGGAATTCAATTAGAAAACCACCACCATCGTCAGGAGTTAGCTCACGAATAGTGAATGGATATTTAGGTATGTTCATTATCCATCTCCAAAGTATCAATAAGAGCAATAAACTTTTTAATATAAACAGGCTTGATTGGCCGATGAGCGGGAACACAAAGCAGGTCAATCCAGTCAGGATGATCAAATACCACATGACTACCGCCTGTTTTACGAATAGCCACACCGTAGTGCCTGGCAATGGTTTCCAATTGTTCAATACGCCAGTCCTTTGGATTGGCTCTCATTTTAACAAATGTTTTTTCGCTTTTAGTCATAATATAAATTATACTATATGTAGTATCAAAATCCCAATGAAAAGAAACAATTTTAATTAGGGTCTGTCAACAGCCCCTATAATTAACGCTATTTGATTCACATCAGGAGCCAACATGAAAATGATAATTCTTATTATGACGACCCTGCTCATATGCCTGACCACTTTCCAAACCCAGGCAGCTACATGCCCTAACCCCGAAACCAGCTCATTACAATGGGGCGAAATACCTCCCCCATGGCTTGCCGATCCATTCTCTGATCACGATCCTCAGGGAGATAAAAACACCCGCTTTGTACGTGCTAACATCATGGTCGCTGGTATCGGGCGTGGTATAATATGCAATTACAAAAACTCCATTGGCTATTATTCAATCTGGTGGCCCGTCAGTGTCAAAATCCCAGCTCGTGTTGATTATAATTGGATAGAAAGCAATATGGGGTATGCTTGTTATATATCGCCAGAACAATGTGTATTTTATACTTCTGAGGGCTAAAAATTCGAGTCAAGGTAGTGAACACGGATGACGTACCTACAGAATCCCTCAAATGTTTGCCCTGGGTGTGTGCCAGTTAGACTGCTCCACGATCTGTTGGATGGCTTCGCGAAATGGACAGTCTACCGTCGGTTTTTGAAGCAATGCTTGGGATAACGTACTCTCTGGGTCGCTCAATGCGCGATGGAGTTGTTCATCGGAAACTTCAGGAAGAGCGTTGATAGCATTGATAATGGCATTTAATTTTTCAGGAGCATTTACCCAAATAGCCGCGACATGGGTATGGTTTGGTTTTAGACATGCTAACTCATTAATGATGGCCTCCCCGAGTTGAGGGCATTTTTTAAGCGATAAGCTAAGCTTAAAGATTGGGGTTATATCCTGCGGAGGAAGTGGGGTCGACATGTTTTCTTCGACTTGATGTGAATGGGTGGTTTGAAGCAATGTGCCCAAATCGGCATCCTCATAAAAGCGTATTGCGTGGGCCTGACAGGTGTCATCCAGGCGGAATTGATTTTGAATACAAAGATTAAATACGGGATCATTAGGAAAGTATTTGGGGTACTTTTGGTTCATATATTGGATGAAGGCTTGTTGTTTTTGTTTTGGAATATCTAATTCATGTAAGCGATCGTCCATTTGGGTATTATTCACTGTATTTTCCCAAGCTTCTTTTAAGCGCATGCGGTTGCTATCGTTTATTTGTTCAGCATAATAGTTCCTGATGAATTCACGTAATTCAAGTTTAACCATATCTAACGATAAGGTTTTCAAGAGCATATGGCCTTGCACAGCCTGAAATAATCGGCGTTTAACCCCGGAATAGCAACTGGGCTTATCACCATCCAAACGGTCATAATATTCGTAAATAGTCTGTCCTCTTTTATCATAACTGATTTTGCCATGCTGATTTTTCTTTATGCGTCGCTCATCCCAATTGTGTGCACGACCAATATGCGCTAATTCATCGACAAAGTGATCCATACGAGTAGCAACGGTGTGGTCGTCACAAAGTAACGTTTTATCGGGATCTTGGGTTGCTAAAAAAAGCACACTGACTAAATTCTCATATTCAGGGAACGTCGACCATTGGTTTTGGCTGTTGGGTTCTCGATTGACATAACTGGCGTGGGTATGCATCCAATGATTGGGTTTTGATAAATAACGCAAAGCGGTATGATCTTTATTTTGATAGTATGCTTTGAGTGCCCGCTCACTGTCTTCGGTTGTAAACTTCAATTCTAATTTCATATCCTGAAAATCCTCCCAGTCCAGGGGAAGTTTGATTTCGCGGTGATTGATCACAAGTGTCGCGGGATGTGCTTGATAACGCTGTGCAAGCTGTTTGCGTAATCTCGCCATGATCTTATCCGTGCCTTCTTTCAATTGGGGCTTGTAACGCTGAATGACAGCGTCTAAACGTTGCGCTTCATCTTGCGATAAGGCCTGCATGGATGATTCTGCATCCCTGGCCAGTGCGGCGATATCGAGGTCATTCTCTCCGTTGTTTCGATAATTCTCTCCGTTGTTTCGATAATTCTGTCTGTCGTTGCGATAATAATTCTGTTCTCGCGCAATCCGATTGATTTCAGGAATCGTTAGAAGAAGGCTGACGGCCTGCTGATTGTTTGTTGTCATCGCTAATTCGAATAATTCATTGGGGCGACCAGGCGTGACTTCTTGATGAACCAACGCTTTCACCGCAGGGATGTTCAAGAGAAACCGAATATTATCTTCCAAGTTTCGATCATTGCGACGAATTAAATGTCTTAACATATAAAAAGCAAAGGTTGCCTCTTCGGAAGGAAGATCAAAGACCCCATGAGGGTTTTGGTACTCAAAAGTGCTCATTTTCTGATGAAGCAGGATTAGTTGCTGATCAACAAAGGGCCGCACATCGTTGCGGTATTCGCTGTCATGTGATTCTGCGTGGATAAACACGGGTAGAAAGGGGAGAAGTTTTTTTCGTATTTCTGTATTCTGCGTTCGGTTGAACGCCTCGAAATCACATGCGGAAAGCATGCTATTTAGTTTCTCTGAGGTCGTGGTGAGCGCGAGCAGTCGATTAACGACCCAAAGATTTCCAGATGAAGCAGCTTCTCTAAAAGAGGCATCATGGTTTGAATGAATGATGGCTGAGACCTGATCTTGAGGCAGATATTGCCAATATTTGTCTTGTAGCAATTGCTCGAATACGGCCGTGTTTCCCTCTGCGGCGAGATAAAATGCCCGATAATCATGCTTGGTCAGCATGCTTTTTAGCGTCTTTGTCGATGACACGAGTTCCATTACTCGGGTAAACAGAGGTCCATTGTCTTGCCCACATGCGCTAAAAAAAGCCGCGTAATCATACGTCTCAAGCATGTCTTCTCGGTTTTCGGGAGGAATCAGGGGGATGATCTGGTTAACTAACGCGAGATTGCCTGCTTTAACGGCATTACGAAAGACACTGTACTCCCATGCTTGAAGCATCTGCTGTGTTTGAATGGGATCAAGATAGCCGCTTAATAATTCAAACATTTCAGTGGATAGAGGGCCCCATGAGAAAGCTTCATAGTTGTTTTTCTGAAGAATATCGAGCGTTTTATCGTTGGTATAATCAAACATCGTCTTCAGAACGTTAACATTTCCCTGGCGAATGTTTGTGTAGATGGGTTTATATTTATCATGTGAAAGCAGTTTTTTCTTATCTTTGGCATAGTTAAAAAGGGTGAGCACGGTATTGGCCTCTGCTGCCTCACCCAGAAGTGAATAAAAACAACTCTCATTTGCTTTTTTTAAAACAAATAGGATCCTACACAGTTGATGGATGACCGCTGTGTTATTCGCTTGATAAGCTGCGCGAAAAAACGGTTCTGGATTATCACCAAGCATTGTCTTGAGCGTAGGGATATGAAATAAAAAATTAAAATCAGCTTGTCTGTTTTTTTCTGAGATTAAACGAAGCATGATCGATAAATTCAGTTTAACGGTTTTTTCGTTTAGAACAATCTGCTGAATCTCTTGTGGGTTTGTTCGAAGCCGACTGATTTGTTGATTAATAAAGAAGATTGTTATGTCAGAGTAGTTTGGGTCATTGGCAATATCTGAAAAAACATAAGGAAAGTAAGCCGTGAGTAATTTGGTTTGATTACCCTTATACGCCTCTCTTAACATGGATGGGCAAGATGAGGATCTGTATAAAATTAATTCCTGTGCTTTGTTGGGTACTGATTCTAGTAAAGCAATGATCATGTTCTTACGATTTTTCCCCTCGATTTTCATGAGAATATTGTACTCATAGCTTCCAAAAAAACCCCACAATATACCTTGTTGTGTATGGCGATAGTCAACCAGTATTTTTTCTTTGTCGATGCATATTTCAGCGTATTTTTTCATGCGAACAATATCGCCATCAAGGATTGATTTAATGAGGCGTTCGTTAATTTTTTGATGATAATAATGAGCAATGAGTGGGTTTTTAAAGAGTGTCAGGTCGCCGTCGTCTAGCATTTTATCAATATCAAGGTAGTGTTCTATTGTAAAAATAAGGCTTATGTAGTTATGAGCAATAGCCACAATCAATGCTTCATGGTTATTTTGTTTAATTAATGTGATTGCTTCTTCAGGCGAGAGACTGTTTAAAAGGTGAATCATCTTTAAAAAACGTTGACTTTTTATGGCTTCGTTAAATGCGCGAGGTATTGCTTTTTTTAAGATGTTATTTAAATCAAGGCTCTTATGTTTAAGCAGTTGATGAAAATGAGAGGTCAGCATGTCTATCGTATGATTTTCGCTATGGTCGAAGATCATCTCAACCAGAGGCCAATTTTCTTTATTAGCCGCCTCATGAAGGAATTGATAGTCATGCGCTGCAATGATTTTTAGGGTTTTATCGGGCGCGATGGCTAAAAGAGTTGCCAATAGTGTGGTTTCTTTTTGTTCTGTTACCTCATGCAATGCTGCTGCAATGGCTTGCTCGTTTAGCGGTGATTCCAGCATATTCGTGAGAGGAAGTGTTAACGCTGGGCGTATAGCCTCCATGGCAAGACCAAGAAAGCCGAAATAGGAGGGAAGCTCCATTAATCCTGCTGAAACCAAGGCGATAGCAAGGGAGGTGAGTACTTCTTTACCGGCTTGAGCGGAGGGATTTTTAAAATCAAATATTTTTTGCAGGATAGGCTGATGGCCTAAGCGTGCGGCGATACGAAAAATCTCATACTGATTGGCTTCGAGCAAGGTTAACAGGTATGTTTTATCGAAACCATCGTAGAGGCGATCAAACAAAGAGGCACGACCCAAGGCTGCACTGAGCCGTAATTGCTCGGCTGCGGGCAGTTGCATTTGATTGGCCGCCTCGATCAAGGCGGTATCGTCGAGTTCTGGATGGCTGTAGGCAAAGGCAAGCCATGTAGCGGGATCATGTTTCACCGAATCCGAATCAAAAGGTCCGCGTCCTTGTTTCATGAGCTGGATAATTTCGTCGCTCAGGCCTTGTTTAAAAAAAGTATTCCAGACAATCACTGGGATAAGGCGGGCTTCAGGGTGCGCTTGACGCTGCGCTTCGGAACGAAATGAAAGCATGTGCATGTCTCCTATCTTTTCATAGAGTATAGTTTATGAGCGACTTTTTGCAATGTATTAACTCAATTCCGGGTGAATAACAAACCCCATGAATATTTGCCGATTTTCAGCTATCATTAGATTTTTGATTTCAGGAGTCGACATCATGCAAGTTGGTCAAGACAGTCTTTCCACGAAAGCACAGTTACACGTAAACGGTAAATCATACCATTATTATAGTCTCAAGACAGCCGAGCAGAATCATTTCAAAGGGATCAGCCGACTCCCCTACTCGCTTAAAGTCCTGTTTGAAAATTTATTGCGCTTTGAAGATGGTTCAACGGTAACTACCCACGACATCCAAGCCATTGCCAACTGGCTCAAAACCAAAACATCTGACCATGAAATCGCTTATCGGCCAACTCGCGTATTAATGCAAGACTTTACCGGTGTGCCTGCGGTTGTTGATTTGGCTGCCATGCGGACTGCTGTTGAAAAAATGGGGGGGAATCCAGATAAAATATCTCCACTGTCACCGGTTGATTTGGTCATTGACCATTCCATCATGGTGGATAAATTTGCTACACCGGACTCCATGAAGGTCAATACATCCATTGAAATGGAACGCAACAATGAGCGCTATGAATTCTTGCGCTGGGGTCAAAAGGCATTTGCCAACTTTCAAGTGGTTCCACCGGGCACAGGTATTTGCCATCAGGTCAATCTGGAGTATCTGGGTAAAACCGTTTGGAGCAGTGAACATAACGGTGTTTCCTATGCCTACCCTGATACACTGGTCGGTACAGATTCACACACAACCATGATCAATGCATTAGGTATTCTGGGTTGGGGTGTTGGCGGAATTGAAGCTGAAGCGGCCATGCTAGGCCAACCTGTATCGATGCTAATTCCTGAAGTGGTTGGATTTAAACTGCTGGGTAAATTGCCCGAAGGCATTACCGCTACCGATCTCGTGCTAACTGTCACACAAATGCTGCGCAAAAAAGGCGTTGTCGGTAAATTTGTTGAATTCTATGGCCCAGGTCTTGCCGAACTTCCACTGGCAGATCGAGCGACCATTTCTAACATGGCGCCTGAATACGGCGCGACGTGCGGGTTTTTCCCGGTCGATAAAGAAACGCTGCGTTACCTGAAATTAACCGGTCGTGATGAACACACCATTGCACTGGTTGAAGCGTATAGCAAAGCTCAGGGCATGTGGTATGACAAAGACAGTGAAGATCCCATTTTCACTGACAGCATGAGCCTTGATCTTGGCAGCATTGAGCCTTCTCTGGCAGGTCCAAAACGCCCGCAAGATAAAGTCACTCTGAAAACATTGCCAGTAGAATTTGATGCTTTTCTTATCGAGTCAGGCAAAAAAGCCGAGCAGGACAAAGCATTTCCTGTCAAAAATCATGATTTTGAATTGCACCACGGAGATGTTGTTATTGCGGCCATCACCAGCTGCACCAACACATCAAACCCCAGCGTATTGATGGCGGCGGGTCTTGTGGCCAAAAAAGCATTGGAAAAAGGTTTGCAACGCAAGCCTTGGGTAAAATCATCTTTGGCTCCAGGGTCAAAAGTGGTGACTGATTATTTAAAGTATGCCGGTTTGCAAACATACCTTGATCAGCTGGGTTTTAATTTAGTGGGTTATGGTTGCACCACGTGCATTGGCAACTCAGGCCCCCTGCCAGATGCCATTGCTCACAGTGTGACAGATAATGATCTGGTCGTGTGCTCCGTTTTGTCAGGTAACCGTAACTTTGAAGGTCGCGTTCATCCCCAGGTTCGTGCGAATTGGTTGGCATCGCCTCCATTGGTTGTCGCATACGCCTTATGTGGTACTACCTGCATTGATTTGAATCACGATCCTATTGGCCAAGATAAAGATGGCAATAACGTTTATCTGAAAGACATTTGGCCAACTAATATTGAAGTAGCAACCGAAGTGGCTAAAGTTACGGGTGGCATGTTCCGAAAAGAATACGCTGAAGTGTTCACGGGTGATGCTGAGTGGCAGGCGATTAAAACCGGCAGTGGCACGACATACGATTGGGATGAAAATTCCACTTATATTCAGCACCCCCCTTTTTTCCAAAACATGGCTGCAAAACCTCAACCCATTAAACCCATCAAGGATGCTTATATTCTAGCACTGTTGGGCGATTCGATTACCACTGATCATATTTCTCCGGCGGGTTCTATCAAGGCCAGTTCACCAGCAGGATTGTATCTGGAATCCAAAGGCGTGGCTGAAGCTGATTTTAACTCGTATGGTTCGCGACGAGGCAATCACCATGTAATGATGCGCGGGACATTTGCAAATATTCGTATTCGCAATGAAATGACACCTGACATTACAGGCGGTTTTACCCGTTATATTCCCACCGATGAAACCATGTCGATTTATGATGCCGCCATGCTATATCAAATGGCTCATCAGGAATTGGTTGTGATTGCAGGAAAAGAATATGGTACTGGATCTTCACGCGATTGGGCGGCTAAAGGTACAAACCTGCTGGGTGTTAAGGCTGTCATTACTGAAAGTTTTGAGCGCATTCATCGCTCGAATTTAATTGGCATGGGCGTATTACCCTTGCAGTTTCAGGAAGGCACGACTAGAAACACCCTGAAACTTGATGGCAGTGAACGTATCAGCATTGCCGTAAATGACCACTTGAAACCCAGTGAAAAGTTACCTGTAACTATCACATACAAAGATGGCAGTGAGAAAAAAATTGATGTTATCTGTCGTATAGATACTGCCAATGAAATTGAATATTACCGTCACGGTGGCATTTTGCAATATGTGTTGCGGAATTTGAAATAACTCGTCTTTGCGACCGTATTGTAGGGGCGAGCGGCCGCTCGCCCTTTCCATTAATTAAGGATATCAAATGAATCCTCCTAAAAAAGTCTTGAGTGTTTTTTCCTTGGTGATGATTAACGTAATTGCTGTAGATAGCCTTCGTACATTGCCCATTACTGCAAAACTGGGTCTTTCACTAGTCTCCTACTACATGGTTGCAGCATTTGCATTTTTTATTCCCGTAGCCCTAGTTGCCGCAGAATTAGCCACGGCGTATCCAAACACCGGTGGCATTTATGTTTGGGTACGTGAAGCGTTTGGCCGGCGTGCTGCGTTTATTACCATCTGGTTACAGTGGATTTACAATGTGGTCTGGTATCCCACTATTCTTGCGTTCATTGCCGCGACGCTGGCTTATCTGTTTGCACCCGAACTGGCAAACAATCGCTATTATCTGTGGGGCACTATTGTAGGCCTGTTTTGGTTGTTTACCTTACTCAATTGCTTTGGCATGAGAGTGTCCAGCTTAATCAGCATCCTGGGCGCCACGCTAGGTACCATTTTGCCCATGGCAGGCATCGCCATTCTAGGGTTAATCTGGATAATTCAAGGTCGTCCCATTCAAATTAGCCACGCTACATCCTGGTTACCTGATTTCAGTTCACTAGGCAATTTATCGTTATTTTCTGCCGTATTGTTTGGCTTGCTAGGCATGGAAATGTCAGCCATTCATGCAGAAGAAGTCAAAAATCCACAACGTGATTACCCACGTGCACTGGTTTGGTCAACCATCATTATATTTGCTACGTTAGTACTGGGGTCACTGGCCATTGTCATTGTAGTGCCTAACGATGCACTAAGTGTTGTATCAGGCTTCATTGATGCTTATGCCATATTTTTCAACGCCTACCACATGCCCTGGATGACCCTAGTAACAGCAGGCCTGATTATTTTAGGTGGTGTCAGCTGTCTTGCAGCCTGGATCATCGGTCCCACTAAAGGTCTTCTGGTCTCAGCCAATGATGGCTGCCTACCGCAGCAATTTTCACACATGAACCGCCACGGCGCTCCAACGGTTATTCTGATGACGCAAGGCGTGATTTTCACCATGCTCAGCACAGTGATTATTTTTGTAGACTCGATTAACGCCGCCTATTGGATTTTAAGTGATATGTGCGCACAGCTCGCCTTGCTGGCCTATATTTTTATGTTTGCCGCCGCAATCAAATTGCGCTACAGCCGGCCTGATCAACATAGAGCTTACAGAATTCCAGGAGGCAATTGGGGAATGTGGATTGTTGCCGGGACTGGGCTTATCTGTTGCCTTGCGACCATCATGATTGGATTCGTACCTCCCACACAAATTCCAATTGATAACGTCGCCTTTTTTGAAGCTTTCCTTGTTGGCGGAATGATTATTTTTGTGTTAGTGCCGTGGTGTTTGGCGAAAAGAAATGATAAAACGTAACTATTCAGCATGCTAGTGGGTCCTTCTCCCTTTGGGAGAAGGTGCCCGACAGGGCGGATGAGGGTGTATCAAACAACACAACCGACATGTTTGTATATTTGATCCATCACTTTTTAACACAGGCGAGAACCGTTTTTTTCAATCAAATGATCTGTATTTTTTGTTTTAGACACCCTCATCCGCCCTGTCGGGCACCTTCTCCCAAAGGGAGAAGGACCCACTAGCAAGTTCTAACATGTCACAAATGCAACCTGAATTCTGGTGAATATTATCAATTTATGTAACCATAAGAAATGTTTCATTCATTTTTGGAGTTGAACATGCCTTGTGATTATGATCAACTACCTCATGCTGATATCCGCAATCTGGTTCCTTACAGACCAGGAAAATCATCAGAAGAACTAGCGAGCGAAAAAGGTCTTACTGATATTATTAAACTGGCTAGCAATGAAAATCCATTGGGATGCAGCCCGCTTGTGATGCAGGCACTGGCCGATTTAACAGGACAGAAAATTGCGACCTACCCAATGTCGGTCAATCATCCATTACGAAACAAACTGGCTGTTAAATTGGGTGTAAATCTAGAGATGATTACCCTAGGCAATGGATCCGACTCCTTATTTTGTTCGCTGCTCACCTGTTTTGCCTTGCATAATGAAAAACATATATTGATTCATGATTATGCCTTTAGCTCCTATGCCATTCAGGCTAAAACATTGGGCATTCCGGTGGTGAGTACGGCCGTGAAAACAAATTTTGTCGTGGATGTAGATGCCATGATTAGTGCTTGCAATGAAAAAACCGCGCTGATTTTTATGGCTAATCCTAATAATCCAACCGGTTTACTGGTCAATCCTGAAGAGATCAAACGTCTTTTAGTTAACATTCCCGAAACAACCATTTTTGTACTGGATGAGGCGTATTTTGAATACTCAAGTAGGTTGGACCTTGGCCCAACAATAGCATCAATAGATTTATTAAAAAAATATCCGAATCTGGTCATTACACGTACGTTTTCCAAAGCATATGGTCTGGCAGGCTTACGATTAGGATATGCCATCGCCAATCCACAGATCACAGCCCTTCTGTACCGCATTCAGTTACCCTTCGTGGTTAACATTGCAGCTTTGACGGCAGGTTTCGCGGCACTGGATGACGATACATTTATTCAGAACACTGTACTACTTAATGAACAGGGTATAAAACAGATGCAACACGGACTCACTGCGTTGGGTTTATCACATTTTCCAACAGCAGGGAATTTCATTACTGTAAATTGTAAAATTGATGGCCTGCGTGTATATCAGGGCTTGCAAGACTATGGCATCATTGTTCGTCCCCTGCACCCGTATGGTTTAAATAATTATTTACGAGTGACCATAGGTACTCGGGAGCAAAACCACCGTTTTCTTGATAAATTATCCAGGGAGTTACACCATGAAAAGTGATTTAAGCAGCAGGCATTGTGAATCCTGCGAAGGGATTGGCGCCGCATTAACGCCTGAGCAAGTGACTAATTTGATGCCACAACTGGCGGACGACTGGTGCACACAAAAAGAGTGCAAAGAGATTAAAAAATCATTTTCGTTTAAAAACTTTTATGAAACCATGGCATTTGTAAATGCTATTGCCTGGATAGCCAATGTTGAAAATCATCACCCGGATCTTGAGGTAGGATATAATTATTGCCATGTGAGATTTTCGACTCATGCACTGAAAGGGTTATCGCACAATGATTTTATTTGTGCCGCGCGAATTGATAAACTATTGAAGTGAGTACATACTTAAACTTGGACATGTTAAAAAACACGTGTTGAGCCGAGGCCAACCTACTAAATCACAGGGAGAGTATTGCTATGGACAGCAAACAGAAAACTGAATATAAAAAAATCAAGCTAAATCTATTTGAAACCAATCACCAAGGCTACATTCGCTTGCTCAACGAATTTGATACGAAACTTGAAATAAGAACAAATAATGCTAGAGAACAATTAAAAAGCGAAACAAAATTTGAGCCTATTATAGATGAACTGCATGAGTTAGCAATCAATGTACGTAAGAATATACAGGAATTCCAGAGATTTTCAGAGCCTGACGCAATTCAAGCTTTAGGCTGTCTCGGCAAAGCCTTGGATGACCCAACCCCCGAGAATATGAATCAGCTAAACTTATTGATATCAAATTTTAATTCATTTCGGGCTGACGATGAAAAGCATGCCGGCGTGGTTCAACAAAGAAAAGCATTGGCAGTGGGGATAAGTACGGTTGTATTTTACCTTGCTACAATCACAGCAGCAATCGCGGTTCCACTGGTGATTCCCATGCTGCTGGTGATAGCAGCTAGCATTACCCTCCCGGTAGGCTATTTTTACTCAAAAAATCTCATGCGCCATGGTCAACGTAGGGAAGAATTTGCAGAAAACCACCAAGCTGCTTCGACTGAGTTAGGAGAGTCGATGAGAAAACTGAAAGACGCTTTGCCGAAAGCTGAGGGCAATGAACCAGATGACTCAACTAAACTCAAAAAAAAGTAACTGGAACTTGGCCCGAATGGTAACTACTCGCTCCGTAGCAAGGAACGGCCATATTTGGCGCATCTTGAACGAAAACGATTTCGAAAAATGCTCACATACCTATGTATGCTGCGCTTTTTCGAAATCGTTTTCGTTCAAGATGCGCTCAAATCTGACCGTTCTCCGAGCGTCAATATCACCCTACGAGCAGTTCCTAAGGCCTGTCGTCAATTTCTTTGCGCTGATTCGGCAGGAAATCCTTTCTATCCAATCCCATGACCACAGCCAAGGCACCTGCCACGTAAATAGATGAATAGGTTCCCACAATAATCCCAATGATCAACGCCAATGCAAATCCGTGAATATCTGCACCGCCATACACGAACAGTGAAACCACAACGAACAGGGTCAACACCGATGTCATGATCGTTCTAGAGAGAGTTTGGTTAATAGAAGTATTCATGATCTCTATAGAGCTTGCACGGCGAATTTTAATGAAGTTTTCTCGTACGCGATCAAACACTACAATAGTGTCATTTAACGAATACCCAATGACGGCGAGCAAACCTGCCAGCGCTTTTAAATCAAATTCAATGTGAAACATGGCGAAAACACCAAGAATCAGAACCGGATCATGGATTAAAGCAACTGCAGAGCTAAAGGCCAAACGATATTCAAACCGCATCGCGATATAAATCATGGTAGCCAACAAAGCGATAATAATGGCCAGCGCGCCTTTAGTAGCTAACTCCTGACCTACTTGCGGACCAACAAAATCAACCCGTTGACTCACCGCTCCAGGCAAAGCGTTCATTATCTTCTCAACGATCGTGCTTTGCTCCAAGTCTTTGTGTGGCGCAATGCTGATTAATACGTCTTTTGACGTGCCATAGCTAATGACCTGTGCTTCCTGAAACCCAATTTTAAATAAAGCTGCACGAATACCCGGTAAATCAGCCGGCTGCGTGTAAGCAACCTGAATTTGTGTTCCACCTGTAAAATCCAGACCCCATTTCAACCCGTTCACCATCAAGGCTGTAATCGAGGTCACGAAAATTAAGATAGATAGCAAGGCAGCCCATTTCCGGGCGCCCATGAAGTCCACGTTTGAATTTGGATTAAAAAATTCCATCTAAGCCTCGCTTCAAATACCAATTGATAATTTTTGTACGTTTCGACCGCCATATACTGCATTAACGATGGCGCGTGTGTAGGTGACTGCGGTGAGCATGGACGTCAGCAAGCCCAGTGATAACGTAACTGCAAAACCACGCACAGGCCCTGTTCCTACAGAAAACAACACAATACCCACGATCAACGTGGTAATATTAGCATCGAGAATCGTGGCAAAAGCCCTTTCATAGCCTGCGAATATAGCGGCTTGTGGCGACAAACCATGGCGTAACTCTTCACGTATTCGCTCATAAATGAGCACGTTTGCATCAACTGCCATGCCCACTGTCAGCACGATACCCGCAATACCTGGCAAGGTTAGTGTGGCACCAATAATTGATAATAACGCACACAGCAGTATCAGGTTAAGCACCAAAGCAATATTCGCGACCAATCCAAAAAGGCGATAATAAACTAGCATCAACACCAGAATTAACCCCATGCCAACCGCTAGTGAAATCATGCCACGTTGAATATTTTCCTTACCCAATGTAGGTCCTACAGTGCGTTCTTCAACCGGATAGATAGCGGCAGGCAATGCACCAGCACGTAACAGAAGTGCTAAATCACCGGCCTCTTTACTATCGGTTATACCTGTAATCTGGAAATTATTACCCAATGCACTTTGAATGACCGGCGCACTAATCACACGCTCTTCTCGCAGCGTTATGCGTTTTGCCTTACCATCAATGGTTTGCATGGTTGTTTTGCTTTCAACATAAACAATCGCCATGCGCTTGCCAATATTTTCACGCGTTACCTTGGTGAAAAATGACTCCCCGCCTCCCCCCAGTTGAATTTGCACATTGGGAGTTGCAGATTGTTGATCGATGCTTGAAACGGCACTAGTAATTGAATCACCACTTAAAACTACTTGGCGTTTCAATAAGATTGGACGGCCACTCATCATATACAGTTTACTGCTGATCGGCACTGATCCAGTTTGTTTGGCAATCTGCGGGTCGTTTTCCGCATCAACCAAGTGAAATTGCAAGGTTGCTGTACCACCCAGAATCTGTTTGGCGCGAGCCGCATCCTGAATACCGGGCAAATCGACAGCCACACGGGTTGAACCCTGTTGTTGAACGATGGCTTCACCCACGCCCAGCTCATTCACGCGCTTGCGTAAAATGCTCATGGTTTGTTCAATGGTATTTTGTCGAATGGTATTGAGTTCAGTGGGTGACATGGAAGCCATCAATGAAAATCCATCTTTTGATTTTTCAAACCCGAGACCAGACGCTTTTTGTTCAAGGACGGTCAGCGCCTCACTTCGTGCTTCCGTTGTCCGAAAACGCAAATCGATGCCTTTGTTCACGATATACCGTATGCCCGCATAGCGCACACTCGCTTCGCGCAAATCCTGGCCAATACTTTTTGTCATGCCTTCGTAACGACGATTAATAACACTATCAATATCCACTTCAAGAAGAAAGTGCACTCCACCACGTAAATCCAGGCCTTGCTTCATGGGCTCGGCATGCAAAACTCGCAACCAGGCTGGAGTTGATGGGGCCAGATTCAAAGCTACTGTGTATTGCTCACCCAGACCGTTTTTAATCACATCACGCGCTAATAATTGCGTGTCGGTTGAAGCAAAACGAACTTCTAATCCCTCATCACTGAGTGACATACCGTGATATTTTATTTTCGCATCATCCAGCAGTTTACGTGCATGATCTTCCAATTCCTGTGGTGCCACAGATGCTTGGGACGAAATTTGCAGTACTGGATCTTCGCTGAATAAATTGGGAATGGCATAGACCAAGCCAATCACAGCAATCGCAATCAATAAAAGATTCTTCCAAAGTGGATATTTATTTTGCATGTCCGTATAACTCGCTTACAAGGATTTAAGGGTACCTTTAGGCAAAACCGTGCTTACAGCACTGCGTTGCAAACTGACTTCAACACCTTCTGCAATGCTCACTTTGATGTATTGCTCATCAAGGCTCATCACTTTAGCCAGCAAGCCACCAGATGTAATCACTTCATCGCCTTTTTTTAATTGACCAACCAGCTCACGATGTTCTTTAGCGCGCTTATTCTGCGGTCGAATTAACATAAAATAAAACAGCACAAAAATGGCTGCAATCATGATCATTGAAAACGTTCCATCCGCCTGAGCGGGAACTGCTGAACCAGCTGTCGCAACAGCAGTACTGCCAAATAAACTCATTTTTATCTCCTATTTGAGTTTGGACAAGCCACATGCAAAAACCCACATGTGGCTTATCCAATGATTTGCGTCACATCATATCGGGATTTACAGCCGGCGTAAATGAGGAGCATCCATATTTTACCCATTCAACCCCGCAAAGCTCACATTGTGCTGGATCAAAAATCGCTGACATAATAATGGCGTATGTTCTAGCAAATGATGCAAATATGCCCGCGTTAATTGTTGCTTACATGTTGGGCAGTCGCATTGTTCATCAATTACACTAAAATCCAAACGTTGTGTATCATCTTTTAATAAAACTATGCCTTCCTGACAATACAGCTTCCCTTGACAGGCATCTTGTGCAGGAACATCTGACGCGAGATATTCGACGCCCAAACTTGCCAATTCTTGCATCAAGGGCACACTCAGCTCACCGCCAACATAGCATGGGATATTTTTATCTGTCTGAAATGTCTGAATTTTTTCTACTAACGAGGACATTGGGGTGGCTGCATCGTAAAGAAAATACACCCCATATGGCTTATCAGCATACTGTGGCAGATCAGCTGGGGCAAAAAATGGCAATATGGTTTCCGGCAATGATTGCCATGCATTTTGCATACCTTCAGGTAAAATAACCCATTGAGGTTTCAGTTGCGTAATTAACATGACAATATCATCAGGCGTATAACGTCGGCGACTTCCATCATATTCAGACCGTAATGTATACCCGCCTTCCCTGTCGATTTCAGGCATAGTAGCATTCAAAACCACACTACCCTTCCATCCTGTGTATGTCGTCAAATCAGGCAAGGTACTTAAAAACTCCAGCCCGGGCTTCATTAGCAATGAGGTTAAATCATATGCAGCCATGCTAACACCCAACTCCTGCCAATTTGCCACAGTGAGACAACGCCCTGCTTCGGATGTAAAAACAGGAATAAAACAACTTCGTTGATTTTTCATGATTAATTCACCCCTCACAACAACAAGCTAGTATCACCATAACTAAAAAATCGATATCCATTTTCGATTGCTTCCCGGTAAAGCGCCATAGCCTGCGTATGGCCAATAAATGCCGACACCAACATCAACAGTGTTGATTCTGGCAAATGAAAATTGGTGATCAAACCATCGCATACTTTGAACCGATACCCCGGAGAAATAAAAATATCTGTATCACGACTACAAGCCTTTATTTCTCCATCTATCGCGGCACTTTCCAAACTACGCAAAGCCGTCGTTCCTACAGCAATCACCCGCTTTCCAGCAGCATGCGTCGCATTAACAGCATCACACAGTGCGTCCGTCACGGTAAACCGTTCAAAATGCATTTTATGATCTTTGATTTCATCACAACGAACCGGCCGAAACGTCCCAGCCCCCACATGCAAGGTAGAATAAGCTATCGATACCCCACGCCCCCGCAAACTCGCCAGAACAGCATCATCAAAATGCAAACCCGCAGTAGGAGCTGCAACAGACCCTTTATGACGGGCATAAACAGTTTGATAACGCGTTAAATCCTGGGACTCATCTGTTCGGGTAATATAAGGTGGCAAAGGCACATGACCAATATCATGCAACATCGTATCCAGTGAGCCATCAACATGGCAAAGAAACAAATCATCCTGCCGTCCCAACACATCAATACGCCAATGATTATCCAAATGAATAACACCACCGGCTTTAAGGGCTTTACTAGCTTTGATATGCGCTAAAAACTCACCATTCTCCAGTATGCGCTCAACCAGCAGCTCCACCTGACCACCACTGGCTTTCCGACCATATAAACGCGCAGGTATCACCTGACTATCATTCATCACCAGCAGATCACCTGGTTCAAGAAAATCCGCCAGTTCCCTAAACGCATGATGCTCACAACGTTCTGTTTCACGTTGATAGGTTAATAGGCGGGAATCACTTCGATTGGGTAAAGGATATTGCGCAATCAATTCCGGGGGTAATTCAAAATTAAAATCTTCTCGTTTCATTTTACAGCCTGAATGGTCTTTAGTGCTCTATAATAGCACTAAAATACATGGATATCGTCACATTATTATTGTAAGATGTCTTGATCATAAAAATGAACAAGGATGTTGCATGCGAATTATGAAGACTTTTTCCTCATCCCTGCCCCACTTTTGCTAATGCTGTTTTCGCTGCTATTACCGTTTACCAACGCTTTAAACAAGGAATTTACTCATGATGCATAGGTTGTTTGGTAAACTGAGATTAGCTCTCGCTTTTTTCCTTCTGGGGGTGACTGCCTCCTATGCTGGAACCACCGGGCCTCTTTTTAATGTGTCAGCGTTAGGCCTTACGCTTACTATCAATACCACCCCGCCTAATCATTACTACCCTGCCGCGGGGATTAAAATTAATACTCTGGGATATGCGCTCTCAACTGCCAGTGCTCAATGCTCTAACGCTAACAATGGTTTTTGTTTGTTTCCAGTCAGTCATAACGCGCCTGCTTCTATTGTTCTTGCTGGGCCTTCCGGGACTGTTGGATTTACTCTTTGTCTCAATGGGACAGGACCTCTCTCGTGTCAGCTCTTTTCACTCTCTGTTGTGGCTGGATGGACTTGGGAAGGAGGGAGTGAGATCACAAATGTTACTGGTACTTATGGCACTTTAGGCGCTCCTGCTTCGGGCAATATTCCTGGAGCGCGTAGTGGCTCTATCAGCTGGGTCGATGCCAGTGGTAATCTGTGGCTCTTTGGGGGGACTGGTCTAAGTACTAGTAGTGGCACAGGTTCACTCAATGATTTATGGAAATATGACATTCAGACTGGATTGTGGACTTGGGTTAGCGGGAGTAATACAAAAAATGCTCGTGGCACTTATGGCACTTTAGGCACTCCTGCTTCGGGCAATATTCCCGGGGCGCGTAAGGACTCTATCAGCTGGACCGATGCCAGTGGTAATCTTTGGCTCTTTGGGGGGAATGGTCTTGTTCCTAGTGGCGCCGCCATCGCAGGTCCACTCAATGATTTATGGAAATATGACATTCAGACTGGATTTTGGACTTGGGTTGGCGGGAGTAATACAAAAAATGCTACTGGCACTTATGGCACTTTAGGCACTCCTGCTTCGGGGAATATTCCCGGGGCGCGTAGTGGCTCTATCAGCTGGGCCGATGCCAGTGGTAATCTTTGGCTCTTTGGAGGGAATGGTATTGGTAGCAGCAGTGGCAGCGCGAATGACCTCAATGATTTATGGAAATATGACATTCAGACTGGATTTTGGACTTGGGTTGGCGGGAGTAATACAACACAAGCTAATGGCATTTATGGCACTTTAGGCACTCCTGCTCCGGGCAATATTCCCGGGGCTCGTAATTTCTCTATCAGTTGGGCCGATGCCAGTGGCAATCTTTGGCTCTTTGGGGGGAATGGTTTTGATAGTAGTAGCAGCTTCGCAAGTCAACTCAATGATTTATGGAAATATGACATTCAGACTGGATTTTGGACCTGGGTCGGGGGGAGTGATACAGGCGATGCTACTAGCACTTATGGCACTTTGGGTACTCCTGCTTCGGGCAATATTCCCGGGGCACGTAATAGCTCTATCAGCTGGGCTGATGCCAGTGGTAATCTTTGGCTCTTTGGAGGGCTAGGTTTTGATAGCGATAACCTCTTGGGTGACCTCAATGATTTATGGAAATATGACATTCAGACTGGATTTTGGACTTGGGTTGGCGGGAGTAATCTAAAAAATGTTCCGGGCACTTATGGCACTTTAGGCACTCCTGCTCCAAGCAATATTCCCGGAGCCAGGGAACGATCTATCAGCTGGGCCGATACCAGTGGTAATCTTTGGCTCTTTGGGGGGAATGGTTATGATAGCGCTAGCAACGAGGGTTTTCTCAATGATTTATGGAAGTATTGATGGTCTGTCGCATTTGATGGGACAGACCTGATTGAATCTTCTGAATTAAGCCACTTTACAAAGATGTTTTTTTAGATGTTTCTTAATCGCACTCACCATGCCATTTATATTAATTTCACCGACGCTTTTTTAAAATTATACTACAGGATGTAGTGGATGGAATTTACCTATCTAACGCGATGCTCAACTTTTCACGGAACAATTCGAGCCCGGGCTCGGTCACGGGCGCGGGCTCGAATTGTTCCGTGAAAAGTTGAGCATCGCGTAAATTAAGGATAATATTATCCTTTCAGAATTTGTTTTTGAGATAAATTGGCCGTGAAAACCATTTTAATAATCAACATGCAAGCGCAACGAGAACATGCTCAGGATCATTTTTAATCGCCCGCAACAATGCCTTTGCAGGACCAGTTGGCTCACGTCTCCCCTGCTCCCAATTCCTCAATGTCCCCAATTTAACATCAATTAATTTACAAAACTTATCTTGCGTTAATCCCGTAGCTTTTCGAATATCTTTAACCTGTATCGGATCAACAACAAATTCCCGGGATGGTGCCCGTTCACCGTCAATAATTTCATTCATTTGAGTCATGCTTTCAACTAATTTATCAAACAAACTGCTATCCATGATCACCACCCCTCATTTAATTTACGTAATATTTTCTTTTGTTTTTCAGTCAAATTATCTTGTATGCCTTTTTTATAAATCAACAACAAGCGAATTTGTGCATCGGCAGTTAAGTAATAATAAATTACTCGCACACCACCCCGTTTTCCTTTTCCGTTGGCCGCCCAACGAATTTTACGTAATCCACCCGTATCTTGAATAACATCTCCCAATCTGGGATTGTCAGCAAGATAACGTTGAAACTCCGCGTATTCATCATCTGTTAATAATTCGTATAAATCTGCCGTGAAAATCGGGGTCTCAATAAATATCATCGTTAATAAACTATTGGATTACTATATTAAAAGTATACTCCAGACATTCGTGTAAGTCAATGGCGCACGCAATGAGGTTTCGTTGATGTCTTAAGAAACCACCGTTTGATAAAACAATAAAATAATTAACAGCTACCCATTGCTTCATCAGAGGTGGCTTGTATTAAAATCCCG
>JABDAB010000008.1:696-53436 GCA_013289415.1 Gammaproteobacteria bacterium | reverse complement strand
GCAAATCGACAATTGATTTTACAATAGGCAGTCCCAATCCCAAGGTTCCCGGTCGACTGCGAGCTGTCTCCACTTGATAAAATCGTTGAAATAGATGGGGCAGATGTTGTGTATCAATACCTGTCCCGTCATCACAAATTTCAATCAAAACTTGCTGATGTTCTGGAGCGGATATCTTCACCGCAATCACACCGCCATTCTCGGTAAACTGGAGCGAATTAGCACATAAGTTGCATAGTGCGCGCTGAAGCAAAATGGGATCTGCCGTCAACTGAGCCATCCCAGAACAAGACAACGTAATGTTTTTTTCATCAGCCCATGCTTGATAATATTCAAATATTTTATCTATCAATTGAGGAAGATCAATCAACTGCTTATCGAGTTGAATTTGAGCCTGTTCTGAACGTGAAATAAAGAGTAACTGCTCAACCAGCCTCGATAAATCTTGAAATTCTTTCATGTAAGTAACCAGTACATCATTTGAGACTTGCGCATCCGGTTTTGACAATGACAGTTCGGTTATTTGCATCAAATGATGAATCGGATGACGCAACTCATGAGCGATGTCCGAAGAGAATTGTGCCAATTGATCAAATGCACGCTGAAGACGTCCAAGCATGTGATTAAACTGCTCACCCAGTGGTCTTAACTCTAATGGCCAGTTGTTTACGTCTAACCGCTCTTCCAAGGCCTCTCCAGAAATGCGTGTCATAGCCTGTTGAAGCTCATTAATTTTATTGAGCCCTCTTCGTGCAATAAATTGACCTAACAATATTGCACCTACCGAAACACACAGTGACATCAGCATGATTTGCTTGAAACATTCAAGCGTCGCATTGGGATTATCATGTGATAAAATGCGGACTAACGAGGGAAAAAACAACAAGGCGACCACAAACAGCAACCCCATGGTTGAAAAGGTATAAAGATAAGTTAATCGTCTTGCCAGAGACGTCGTTTGTCTTTGGGGTGAATCAGCGCACTTCCATAACATAACCTACTCCCCTGATGGTATGAATCAGTTTAATTTCATGATCTTGATCGATTTTTTCTCGCAATCTTTTGATGGCAACATCAATGGCATTTGTATTGGAATCAAAATGAATATCCCAGACCTGCTCTGCAATATACGTTCGTGTTAATACTTGCCCTGTTTTATTTAAAAACAAACACAGCAAGCTAAACTCTTTAGCGCTCAGTGACAATACTCGACCACCTCGTATTGCGCGATGCCTGTCTTTATCCACCACCAAATCAGACATTAACATCACTTGAGAGGCGATTTCAGGCTTACGTCGTACCATGACATTCAGACGCGCTAACAACTCAGAGAATGCAAATGGCTTGACCAAATAATCATCCGCGCCCAACTCCAAACCTTTAACTCTATCATTCACGGCATCCCGTGCTGTGACAAAAATGATGGGGATGGTTGCATTGAATTTTCTTATTTCCTGAATCAACGTCCAACCATCTATTTTCGGCAACATCACATCTAAAACAACAACGTCATATTGCTGATTTCGTACTAAATGGAGCCCCATTTCGCCATCAGAAGCAATTTCAGGCGTAAAATAGTGCTCCTTTAGCGCTTTATAAAGAAAAGCTGCTGTAGTAGGGTTATCTTCAACGATCAGAATGCGCATGTTTACAGGATCTCCCCAATTGAATGTCCCATGATTAATGCAGTGATCTTTAATTATATCATATGTTCCATATGTGATCCATGTATAGCATGATCCTCTCGATATAGCAGGGTAACTAATGTGCTAATAAGTGAAGCCCGTTGAATATGACAAAATTGTAATCAATCCGTCATCTTTCAGTCATCTGTCATGTTTTATAATAGACTCAATTCGGCATACTCATAAGGAATAATACACATGACAATCCAAGGCAGCATAAGCACTAAACCTAGCTTGATACAGTCCCTATTGTGTGTTTCAGGTATCTTATGTTTTGTTTTTTCGGGACTGATGATATTTAAAACGAGTCTGCATAGTATTATCTTACTCAGTATATTATGGGTCATTTTGCATGCTTTATATTTAAACCCAGATCAATCTTTACTCAAACAAGGCATGATGTCTGCCGTACAAAAATCATCTCCAGTTTTCTTATATTTCATATTGCTAGGTGCTGTGATTGCCGCATTTACAATGTCTGGTGCTATCCCAACACTGATCTACTACGGACTTAATTTTATTACGCCTCAAAATTTTTTACCGATGGGGATGTTATTATGCAGTTTGATGTCATTGGCCATTGGTAGTTGCTGGGGTACCATCGGTACGATGGGAATTGCCTTGATGGGTATTGCTTCCATTTTACATATTCCAGCACCCATGGCGGCGGGTATGATTGTATCAGGCGCATACTTTGGTGATAAATTCTCACCTATTTCGGATACCACTATCTTATCGGCACTTGCCACAGATACGGATCTCTATACCCACATCAAAGGCATGACTTACAGTATCATGCCGGCTTATCTGATAAGCTTGGCCATTTTTTGGTTTATTGGACATCACTATGTGATTGATAATCCTGCTTACTTGCAGGATATTGCATCAATTCAACAACTCATCCACACCCATATTCACATTGGATTGATAACGGTGCTACCCATTCTTGTGATGCTTGTGATGAGTCTCAATAAAAAGCCCGCTGAATTATCCATGCTCATCTCTATTGTGATTGCTTTATGCATCAGCGTGTTGATGCAACACTTGAAATTAACAGATGTCCTCAATGGCTTGTTCAGTGGACCACATTTTTTGCCAACCGGCTCTGCAATTATAGATACTGCTTTAAGTCGTGGCGGCATACAAAGCATGCTCTGGTCCATGTCATTGGCACTACTTATTCTTTCACTGGGCGGACTACTCGATAGCTATCATTTTATTAGTACTTTATTTGCACGGATGATTGTTAACCTCAACCATCCTGTGAGCTTGGTATTAGCTACTTTATTTATCGCTGTGACCTGTAACCTTCTGATGGGAGAAGCCTACTTAAGCATTATTCTCACAAGCAAGTTGTTTAAACAGGCCTATCATAAAATGGGTTTAGAAAGTTGTGTGTTATCTAAAGCCATTGAAGAAGGGAGTACGTTTTCAACACCGCTCATTCCATGGACAACATCTGGCGCTTTTATCGCAGCAACGCTGGGTGTGCATCCAATAGACTATTTATTCTGGAGTGTATTCAATTGGGTCGCACCGATCGTTTTCTTAATCTTGGTCGCTGCCAACTTTGTTGGTATCAAAATGTATTGCCAAGATCCACTAGTGTCCTGAGGGGGTTTAGTATGTATGATAATTTAAAAAACATTCGCAATTTATCACCGTGTATTTTAGCTAGTCTCAATAAGTTAATCGTTAATAGAATGGGGAAAACGCCCGAGGCCTTTATGCTGACGCGAGATATTGTTAGTTTTATCTCACCGAATCAAACTTATCGTTTCGGACCCGATATCAGTTTATGCACCTCTAAACCATCATCTCAGTTGGTGGATAAAAAATTATTTAAAATACCCGACTATGCTGTTTTAACAGGTATCTGGAATAATCATGAATCCACTTTTAACCCGACTGCCAATATTTTAGGTGGCATGGGGATGTTAATGTTGGATGACAATCAATCCGTGCAAATTCCAGTGATCACAGCGACGGCCGAGAATTTGGATTTTTATCATGCGCGCTTACTTTCAATCGGCGATACATTAACTTTTGAAACACAACAAAATTTACCATTGACGGAGGTAACGGTTGGTTCAGATTACGTCGATTTTTATTTATCGCTGACAGAGCGCGGTGGCGGTGAATATATCGAATATCATGATGAGCCCCACTTATGGGCGCCTAAGCATGCTCATTGTGGTGGACACATTTTGTTAGGTAAGCAAGTACAAGGTAAGTTTTACTTCACAGGCTTCCGTATTCCATTTGGACAGGCAGTCTACTTAAGCCCCAATATTTTACATTCAGATGCCTATCTCATTGGTGATTATTTAGTGGTCTATACTACAACTGACGCATACTCGACTGTCATTTTCAGAGATAAAGCGAAACAAATAAAACGGCTTGAATTCATATAGAGGCTGTTGAGCCAGGAGAACATCCAAAAATTGTACTATAGTTACATATATAATCTTTTTTTGATAAACATATGCTTAAATTAAACCATGAGCTGTTAACAGTAGAAGGAATCATCGCCGCCTTTGAAAAAGAGGTCATGAAGAAGACTGAGCCAACATCCGCGAAAGCCCCTTCTCTCTTGTCCCAATTTAAAACTAAATTAAAGGCCATCTATTTTCCTGAAAACAAAAAATCGGAAGATAATAGCATCCTTGCCATTTTAGAACAGGATTCACGTTTTAACTCCGATTATCCTGAAATAAAAAACGCATTACAGTGTGTTTTTTCATCCTCCGATAAAGAAACGCTTCTGTCATCACTCAAAGCCTGTCAAACTTCACAGAATAACATCAATCCGCGTACTGAAACGTCATGGGCGGATCTCAATACCGACTTTGGCTATTTTAATGATCGCCCGGATTTGTTTCCCTTATTTAATGAACTAGTCAACGCGTGCCGTGCAATGATTGTTTTGGTGGAACAAAACAACTCACCCGAAGATACAATGGCCTATAAGTACGCTTATCGACTGATGGCTTTATACATTGATCCAACTAATCCTACTCTGCCTGATCTGAAAAAAATGGCCCAGCATGCTGAGGATTTAATTAAAAGCATGACGACTAACAAAAACACGCCGTATCATGACGTGTTATTAAATCAAGTCCAGTTGCCTAATGCGCAGGATGTGAAGAGCATGCCAGGTTGGCGTCAATTTATTAGCCAACATCTCAAAGACAATGCAATCACTGCATTACGTTTTTTTGCAATGGCTCCCGATATCGAAAAACAAATTGAAAAACAAAGCGATTCAACGATACGTATCACAGGCTTTGCACCGCAATCACTGGCTGAAGCAAAAGCCATGGCTGCTCGTGTCCATTATGCACGAGGTTCTGAAAATCCAAAATTGGCCCTCATTTGCAGAGAATGTAGCATTCCTGAAACCGGTCCCGAATGCTCATTCGACACATGCCTGGATTATTTGAAAACCGTTTCATGGCCCATCAAAACAAGTGATTTACTCCCTCATCCTGAAATCATAGGCGACGGAGTAGCTGCTGCGTATCGTTGGGTCAAACTCCCAACTGATGATCTCCGGGCTCTTGTTTTAGGTGTCATCACCGGATGCTGTCAAAACATCGGAGGACCTGCTCAACGATGCGTTGAAGACGCAATCAGTTTACCCGAAAATGGGCTTTATGTTTTACTCAAACTAAAACCAGGCAAAGCATTCGATAGTCCTTCATTTCTTCCCGATCAATCGATTAACTACCCGGCATTTGAGATTGTCGGCCAATCTTACGGATGGATAAGCCAAACAGGAAATCTCACGTTGGATTCACTTGAATGCTCTGAAGACAGAGTTCCCACACAAGTTGCTCATGATCTTCTTCTTCAATTTGCCAATCAAGTATTAGAAGACAACCCAACAATAAAACGAGTTGCCCTAGGTACAGGCGGTGGAACACCGAGAGCATTGGGCTTTAATTCGAGCATTATTACCGAAAAAATTCGTTCAGGCTATCATTACGGTGATTCAGATGGTCAAGTTTGTATTGCAATAAAACATCAATTAAATCAGCATCAATATGAACAGTTAGACGAGCTTTTAAAGACTTACAGCGCTAGATCTAGAAGGCATATGTACGAACTTGGCGAATGCATTGCCGACCCAGAAAATTTTGTTGATGATCTCAAAACGCTACTTCAAAAAGACAAAGAACCTGACTTTGAACTGAAGTTAACTAGATCGAATTCATTATCTAAGTTGCTAAAACTGAATCCTTGTCCTCGAGTAGCTGATCTGGAATCTCTATCGTTTGAACAACTAAAAAAAATGAGCCAGGAAGAAAAAAGAAAACTGTCTTTTACTCGATTATTTTGGAATTGCAATAATATTGAGTATTTTGTAGATGCAATAAACCTTGTTTCAGATGAAAAAATACGCTTTTACCTCATTTTTTCATCCGACTTATTCTTTCAAGGCCATAAATCAGCGATAAATCAGGCTTTAGAATGGGCTGCGGCAAAGCCTGAATATTTAATCACTCTGTTAATGATGATACCCAAAACTCAACTTTTTCAGCTATTAAACGAAAGAAACTCTTTTAATGAAAAAAATAGTTTTCAATATGCACTATATTATTGCCCAATTGCCTTACCCATTATTTTCGATTATTTGCCCATGGAGGATCGTCTTTCTGCGTTAACAGCTGAACAAGGAGGCTCTTATAGTGTGTTGGCGCATATTTTAAATCGTAAGCAGTCAACCGATCTTGAATTGCTGAAAGATCTTTTAAATAAATTGCCTCTGAACTCTTTTCGCCAAGTATTGCAATTAAAAAACAGTTACACAAATAAGCCTTTCCTCTTGGAACAAACTCGCCGAGATCCGACTTGGTTAACGGCCATATTAACACTTTATCCCAAGAATCAACTTGTTTCAGTATTAACAGAGAAAGGTAACCAGGACACGAGTATCTGGGATAATATAGTGAGCGATTTTCATGGTCTGCTTCCTGTACTAAACTACCTGGATAAAGATGTGTGCGCCCAGCTATTCGCTATAAAAAACAAAAAAGGAGACAATGCATTATCAACCCTATTCCAATCTTATGCATCTTTTCATGATGAACATAATGAACATAAAATCTCACGATCAGAAATTTTAAATTTTTTATCTCTGGAAGATCAACGAGATCTACTAAAACAAAAAAACAAACAGGGTTGCAATGCATTTAATGACGCATTTAATTACCGGTCTTTTTCTGAGGATTTTTTGACGCCTTTAACAGAAATGCTCTCCGCATTTACCGCGGAGGAATGCCTCTCTATTTTTTTAGAGTGCATTGAAAATCCGGACTTTCCATTTTATAAATTTGACCCTCCACCAAACCACCCAAGATTATCTGGTTCTAAAACATATGGACCCGAATTAAAACAAATTCTACTGGATAAAATTAACTCCATTACATTGGATTCATCTATATCATTTACTCCGAATTCCTATTTACCTAAAAAAGTCAATTTAGATAGCATTAAACGAGATATTGAGAACGCAACAAAAACAAGACCTCAAATTATTGAGTCTATTCAACATTTCCAAAAATTGCTCACGATCCAAAAATCAAAACAATATAAGCGTACGTTTAACGAATCACTCAGTAATGAAAATCCAAATAAAGATCCCGATGAAACCAAGGGCCAGAATATACCCTAATCGTAACTACTCGCTCCGTAGTAAGGAACGGCCATATCACCCACTGAATTTATAGACTAGAGATAAAGTGCCTTCTAATGTTGCAAACGTGTTGTTGTAATTTTGCGGTGCTAATGAAGTTGATTGACCTAAAGACATGCTCGAACCATACGTTGTATAAATCATATCTCCACGGAGTGATAGATTCTTCAAGTGACAGGGGACTTTGAACCCTAATCCTGCTTGAAAACCATTGCGTGATAATCCCGTATCAATGAACCCATAATTACCAGTATCTTTGAGATTAAATTTGCCATAAGAATAACCTAATATCACGTGTCCCACCGTACCGCGAGAAAATTCATAACCAGGTAATAGGCGAACACCAGCACTGTACCGCATATTAGCGTTAAAAGAGGGTTGAGTTTCATATTTTTGTTCTGCTGCAATGTTTAATGCTGAGCCATTAATAAAGCCTTCAACACCTAATTTGATACGATCCATCACGCTTAAGTCATAACCGATCAGACCACCACCAACAAAACCCGTTGAACTGAATTGATGCATATCATATAGCCCGGGTGCATAGGGTGTTGATTCTTTATCAGTTAAATTTGCAACACCAATATCACCTCCTATATAAAACCCGCTAGAAGGTTCAGTGATAACCACAGGACCCATGGTGCCTGCAAATACTGTTGAAGAGAGAAGTCCAATTCCAAACAAATATATTCGAGTACCCATCGTAATCCTTGAAGTCATGAAAAATACATCCTGTGAATCACAGTAATGGGAATAAAAAGAATAGTCAATCTGTATCACCAGCGATTTCCGCTTAAATTGAGGCTATCGTATACATAGGTATGTGAGCATCCCCGCCTCTGCGGGGACAAGCTTTTCGAAATCGTTTTCGTTCAAAATGCGCCAAATATGGCCGTCCCTTGCTACGGAGCGAGTAGGGTCTGTTGACATTTCAGATCTCGACGTCCCGCGGCTTCGACAGAGCAAATGTCAACAGCCTCTAGTTACCTTATTTTTTATTTAATATAGATTCAGACTGAACAGAAGAATCTTTCATTTCCATTAAATCAGCCTTATACTGCCGCTGCTTCATCATGAGTTCAGCCTCATCTAAAAATGAAGCTAACTCACGATGATACCTATTAGGGTATTTATCAGGGTTTCGTTCAACAGGAATCCATTGCTTTCCAATATCGTTACGAAGAATTAAACGTTGTTCTGGCAAGAGAAACTCCATCACCTTATGTGTATTCTCAATCGCGTCACATAACTTCACTAGCTTGGGCCTTATTTCATCAAATAAAACATGTTTCTGTTCAGGAAGAAGATGTTTCATAATGCTATTAACTTCATAAGGCTTATTAATAAGTGCTGGTAATCGAGAATAAATTTCATTAAAAATACCTGTCATGTATGAAAAGTCGGTCGTTCGTGGCGGACAAAGGCACTCCATTATACGTTCTACGTCTCTAATGGTTATTATAAATCCAAGTATTTTGTAATGTACACGCTCCAAAAAAGATGCTTTTTTATCGGATGAAATGGTATTCGCATACATGATGCTTGTAATATCATCCATTGTTTCACAAAGCTCCGGCAACTCATCAATAATTGCCGCATAGATCATACTCTTAGTAACAAATCCGCTGGAAAAGTTATTAACTCCACGAGTCTTTGGCCATAAATCAAGCATATTATGGCGTAAAACATCAAGACCTTTCTGGCATTGGGCAGCGGCTTCATCTGACGGACAATTAACACTAACACTAACAAGCATCATAGATGCGCTTGAAGATGGGCATATATCCCAACACGCAAACAAACCATTTATTAAATTATCATCGTGAATATATTCTTCTCCAGGTAATGAATTAGGATCCAATAACAACCAACGCCGAGTTTCTGCACGATACGCAAGAAGAAGCTCATGAGCTCTATGCGAAATATTTAATACAAAAGAATGATCACCCAAATTCTGCTGTATTGTTTTTAAGTAGTCTTGAAAAGCTTGTTTATCGATAGCATCTGTAGCTAAGTCGGTAGTAACCAGCTTAGCACCTTTTTCAATCATGGTTTCTAATCTTTTAGAAATGGTCATTTGCATGGCCTTTTGCGCATTTGTCATCATGGGTATTTCAGAATGCTCTGGAAGAAATTCACGATGTTTCCCCGAATTGCTGTGTAAAATTACACCATCAAAAAAAGCCATTAAATCAACAATTGTGTTGCGAACTTCATCTGCGTTATCTTGCTGACCTTCTTTTAAAAATTGATGTTCTTTTTGTTTAAGATTAGCAAAATCATTTTTAAAATCATCCAGGGGTATTTCATAGATAGTCTGCAAACATGCATTGAAATTTTTTAAATCATCGGCTAAAAATGCTTGCGTCGCCATACGTGATATGCCATCACATAAGCCAATTTTCCTGACATCATAACCACCAACGGCATTAATTTTCTCCATTAACCAACGTTGTCCACTTTTTCGAGTATCTATTTTTTGATCAATAATCAATTGGATTTGATTAATGAGTTTAGACAATTCCGTATTCATGTCTTCAGGTAGAATTGTTGACTCTTCAGACAATAGTATGTCAAGACTAGCGAAGATATCCCGCGATACATCATCACTGACTTTATAAGATACGACCATATCTCGCACATCGTTCAGGAATGGCTCTAAGTCCTGATAATGGGTTCGTTTACATGCATCACGCAATTCATCGACTAATTCCGACCAAGCAAGCATTATTTTTACCTCATCGCGAGAGTTTCTCGTAAAACTCATGTGAAATATAATGTAATAAGAAAGCCATATCAAGAATGGTCATCGAGAATCCAGGGCTTCAATAAACACGGCCGTAATATCAATGATATTTGAAGCAAACAAACAACAAAAATATATAATCGATTGACTCATGTTTAAGCATCCATAGAAAACTGCTCACATTCAATTGATAGCGTATCCATAGATAACTGCACACACTCAGCTGACAGTGCATCATGAAATGATTGCAACGTCGGCCTATTACCAGGTAATGTGTTTAATGCTTCTTGAGTAAAATCAGCTATTGAAAGATACATTGTTGCCAAAACTGATTGGTGTTGCCAAATAATACGGCTAAGCATTGCCCCATATGAATAAATATCTTGATTCGTATTTGGTATCAATGGTGTGTTGCGATTTGTACGTTCTGGTGCCCAATAAGAGCAGACTTCACTGGTAACTACAGCGAGAGGATCCGTCACAGCATAGCTATACTCAAAATCAATAAATTTAACTTCATTACCATCCTCCCAAATAAGGATGTTTTCCATTTTGATATCTCCGTGGATAACTCCATTTTCATGAAGTGACATCAACTCTTTTGTCATAAGCAGAATTAAATTGGTCAGTATTTGGGCTGGAAGTCGTTGGTTGAACACGGCCAGTGCTGGCTTGCCACGAATCAATGGCATAATCATACGTTGTGTATATAATTGTTGCTCGCCACTATGATTTTTTTTAAAAAAGAAATGTTTGAATACCCCCCCTTCAGTGTATGACTTTTTCATAAAATGAACTTCTTGTCGCCCTTCTTCTAATATAGAATTGATTTCATCACAATCCTTAGCAATCGACCAACCACCTTTTTTGAAACATTTCTTGACAACAAATTCCTCATCACCCGGGCCAACAAATTTTCCTATGTAACTCCGTGTTGTTTCAGCTATTTTTGCTGTTTCTCTAAACACAGCAATACTTCTCCTCTCCCAATCGATCCCCAAACAAAAAGAAGGATGTCGCCCAGCTATCTTATATTGATAATCAATCGCTGTTTTATCTTGAAAATCCCCCAGTATCTGCATCATTTTTTGATTACTCAGAATGAGGCCGGCATTTTTTTGATTTTGCTGAAGTAAATCAAGCGCTTCATCCAAGGTGTTAATAAAATCTAGTGCCCCAGCACAAATTAAAATTTTAACAACCTCCTCATGGCCACAGTTACTAGCCAAGGTCAACGCATTGACTCCATGCCCGGGTCCGGTTAGCGCAGGATCATAACCAACAACATCTAACTTAGCTTGTTTACCGACCAATAACTGAACTATTTTTACATAACCACGACTGGCCGCGTGCATCAACGGTGTCATATAAAAATGATCGACTACATTGAGTAACAATGGGTATGTTTCAAGCAAAAATTCAATTATCTCAAAACAGCCCATACCCGCTGCTATATGAATAGCCTGCTGGTTGGCATTGTCCAATGAAACGCGAAGAACTTCCGGATTATCATGAGCTCGTTGTTTTAGGGCAGCAAGATTATTATGTTTGATAATACCTATCAACTCTAACTTTAATCGTTCGTTTATTTCCATTTAATAAGAATACCTCTTTATGTAGAAATCTCACAAACGGTGCTAATTCTCCGATAACACCTATCGTACGATTCGTTAAAATGGATTTCAAGTGGAGTATAATATAAGGCCGGCTCATGAGGTAGAATCGTTACTATACTGTCCCGGATGAAATGCAAAAAAAAATCTGGCGGCTTTAGCTCCACGCAAGGTGCGGAGCAATTTGCCCGTACTCGCGGATTTATTAGCACGATACGGAAGCAGAGTCATATTGGGGTTCAGAAATACGGAGGTTTGGATGGACTGAGTTTTCAGTCAACGAAGGTCGCATTGTACGCCGTTTTTTGGTAATATAAAGCGGTTCAGTAATTCTTGGTTCAATATATCGATATCGTTTTTCGGTTAGTAAAATGGACGAATTTGTATGGAAATAGGATATGCACGTGTCGTTTTATTGATTGGTATACAAAAACGTGTCTTAGGGTGTTTATCAAGTTTCAATGCTTATCCACTTTATAGCAAAAAAGATAAAAGGTTAATAAGATGCTTACAGCAGAAAAATTGAACAATATTGCTAAATTGAAAAAACAACATAAAGACAAACAGCAGTCGTTAGACAGTGGTCAATATGATGCTAAAATAAAACGCCATTTAGATAACAGCCAAAGAAGAGCAATAGAGCAAATTCTCGGAGCGGAAAAATATAAAAAATTAGCTAGGTTTCATAATTATGAGTACAGGAACCAGTGTGACAGGTTAATAATCATTGACTTGTATGGGTTTGCCATTCAAACCGATAGAAATGCATTGCTGCAAAACGCCATACTACAGCACGCTCCATATATCGGAGCGGGATTAATTAATGATTTTTGTAGAGATGTTGAAGCGACCTTAGATGATTTATCTGATCAAAAAATAGATCTGATAAAACGTGAAAAATTGATTAAAGAGCATGATGTTTCTGATGCTGAATCAGCGTACCAAAGTGCGATCCAATCTGTGGTTAACGAAATAAATTCCACACGAACCGAACAAGATAGAATGCGTCAATTATTAATTCAAGATACAATTGATGGCAACACCATAGGCCATACTTGTTTGCAGGGAAGCGAACATTCTAAATCTTGTTATATTAATATATTACTCAAATTAAACTCAAAAAACCTGTTGCAGGTACTATTTAGATGCAATTATGAATCAGTCTCAATATTGGACCTATATGTTAAAACAAAAAATAGATTCTTATATCTAGCATCCAAGTTAGATGGAGATGATTTATATTCATTACTGTCTACGAATAATTTTTTTATTAATATCGTACATATTAAGCACCAAGTAATGAATTTCCTGGAAGATTATTGGAGTTTATTAAAGGAAAAATTTGAATCTTCAGAATCAGGTAATGATCAATTATCACAATTATTGAATCTGAACTGTGAATATTTAGCACCAGCAAATAATGGGTGGACAATTGGGCATGAGATTGTCAAACATGAAAAAATAAATCTTTTATTAGATTACATTGATTTTTTATATAAATTATCTAAAGACAAGCCCCTGCACCGATTTAATCAACCTAACTTGCAGAATGAAACTTTTATTAGTTTAGTTATTTATCGAATTAAACTTTCAAAGTTCTCTAAAGGAATGGACACACAGGCAGATAAAATTGAAATTACTGTTAGATTACTTGATAAATTTGATTTTGATCAGAAAACCATCCGAACCCTTGTTGATATACAAGGATTAAAAGCAGGCGTGAGTAATTACTTATTAAACTTGTCACCCAACGCAACAAATTTAAATTTATTAGAGCGCATCGTTGATAAGAGCTCTTCCTTAGGGTTATTTTGTTGGGAATGGAGGACATTAAAAATGTCCTTACGCGGACTAAAAAAATCGTTTTTTTCTAAATCAGATAAGAAAGATGAACCGACAATAATTACGAACGTCCGTGCTCGTATTATTGAAATGAATCAGTACCTTAACAACAATAAATGTATTCCAAGTGCTCCGCCTTTAATAGCACTAAATATTGATAATATGCCTATTGAAAGCGATGAATTAACGGCCATAGTAGCTCGACCTATTTCAGATGATGAAGCTCGTCATTTAAACTTAGCGGTTGCTGTCATCGCAAACTCTAGAGCGGAGTCTGATTATACAAATTGTCAATTTACATTAGCATTACTTGGGGCCTGTATAGCGGCATTGTGTTTTGGAAGTTATTTATGGTTGAATTATTCTCAAAATCAAGATGAATCGATCCATGGATATAGGGCGTCGCCTTAAAAAATAGTCATGGCCTTGAAATTAAGGGCATTTAGAAGGCTGTTTAATTCAGAATTAACATTTTTGGTGGTTCTTCCACACGGCCCCGAAAATAAACAACCCAAGGCATCCTCTCAAAAAGCCCGGGCAACGCTCATGTTTTTCAATACAAGCGAAAGCTCGCGATGGATACTACTGTTGGCAAACACTTGTTTCCGGCTTTCAAATGTATTGAAAAACATGACCGTTGCCCGGACTTTTTGAGAGGACCCAAATCATGCGGTACCGCAAGCCTCATCACAATGCACACCTATATGGACAACTCACACATCATTATGTAATCTCCATCCCAAAATGGCTGTGCACAAGTAAGTATTCGGCCAACCCCGCTATTGACAAGCTCCATTTTTCAAGACTGTTTTAAAATTTCGAGCCAAGGGTATAAAAAAATATCCTTTACCGGCACGCTTTGCACCCCGAATGGTCCAAGTTTACCTCGTCCTTTTGTACAACCGACATGGGTCCAATTTGTTATGCGCGTCCCTGCCAAGGATCAATCAACAGATCCCGAAAAGCTGGATTTGATTCAAGTTTCTTATCTTGGGGTTTAAAAATTGTTAGCCGTGATAAGTCACTATTCTCAAGTGCCCTGGATACACCCTTCAATAATAAATTGTCTGGATCTTGAGTGGATGCTAATCGGGTCTCTAATTGTTGTAAACGGTTAGCAGGCCATGAATAAATATGCTCCAGTTTATAAATGAATAATTGCACTATCTCTAGTAAATTGAATCCTTCTTTTAAATCAAGCAGAAGAAGCCGTTCATCTTTGATAAGATCTGCCAAGCCTACAATCAAGTTATTAATTTTTTCATCACTTGAAGAAGCTCTTATGAAAGATTTCGATTCCAGAAGACAATCTAGGCCATGTGCAAGACTAAATATTGAAAGTTTCCAATCATTCGCCAATTGATGAGCGTTAACCAATTTGGCATACCATGAAATGAGTAAACAGATTTTATCTGGAGTATTCCGATAATCATGAAAAGCCAAACGAGCCATATCAGCGCAAAATGCCTTGGAAAATTTGCCTTCTATCTGATTACTTTGAGTGATTGAATTGACTGTTGTGAGGAAAGGTATGATTTCTTCAAAACCGCAAGAGTATGAGGTGAAACTATCCGCAGGAATTGGGCCATTTAATCGATTTGCTGTGATTAATTGATTTAAACAAAACAATACGGCTTGATCATGCGAGGCATGATTAAAGTATTTTGTCGAAATGCCCCAAGTGGTAGTATCACGTCCTTCGGAGAGTTGCATGAGCCGTACAAATAAGGATACTGAAATGGGTGTAATCGATGGGTCGATTTCGACCAGTTGAGCCAGATCCAGCATGATGTGTGTTAAAGCTTCAAGATCTTCCTGGCCACGATGATACCAATGACGTTCATTATTGCGATTGTAAGTTAAGTCTAAAAACTTTTCTAATAATGGATTAAAATCAATATTCTCTCTCTCAAACCAATGCATTAACTTGAAAATAGCTGCAATATCATGGTGTGTAGGCGAACTATTGACTAATTTAATTGTGAGTATTGAGAAAAAGTGAACACTGAGTGCTCCATCTATCGCTTGAGATTCGCTTAATTTTTGAAATATTCCAAAGATTTTTATGATTTCCTGAGCATTGAGATTTTGATCGAGACTAAAGTAATTCTGAATCACTTGTTCTATCTCACTCGTTCTATAAGATATCTTTAATCGCGCTAACGCTGGCTCACTCATTTGATTTATTTTTTCAAAAAAAACACACATTTTTTCTTGATTGGTCGGTTCATTCAGTAACTCGTTTAGATAAATAATTTCGTTGCCCGCTGTTCTTTCATGGAAAGACGTTTGATTTGAATTCAAACGTCCGGCGTTTATTTTTTGGTTATTTTCTCCAGAAGAGCCAACTGAGTATGATTTTGTCATCACGTTTTTCCATATATTACTGAACAAGTGATATAATATTAACAGAAAGATCATTGGGTTATCAAAACAAATATTTATTGGCTCTTTTGAATTTTGAGTGGGTAACGGCTCAAAATTACTTCTGCCCATCGTATTGCAGCTTGTCCTAATTTTTATACTGTATAGTTATAGTCTTGAATTTTTTCTAACTCTTCTTTTACGGCAATAGCAATAGGTCGCTGAATTGATTCTAATGACCAACATTGAAGAATAAGAGCAACCATTGAACTCGGTGTTTCGAAAGAAAACTCATCGTGAGCGCCTTGAGTAATTTGAAGTTTTAATTCAGCGTCATTTTTACATGTTTGATAGGGATTATCACGATTACATATCTCCCAAAGTACAATAGCAAGAGCCCAAATATCAGTGGCCTCTGAATATGTAGCGCTTTCATATACTTCTGGAGCCCAGTATTTTGGTGTACCTGCTTTGTGGTTAGATAAGGTCTGATTAAAAAAGCCTAAATCAGAAGGCTTTACCGCACAACCAAAATCCCCAATCTTAAGCTGCATGTACTCATTGACCATAATATTTTGACTTTTAATATCACGATGTAAAATACCTTGCTCGTGTAAATAAGATAATCCATTTGTAATCTCTATTGCCATAGTTAAACGCATAGACCAAGGTACATCAATTGTAGTATCTAAAAGGAGTTTAGATAAAGAACCCAATTTCATAATCTCGAAGACTATGAATATATGGCTCTGGTTATAGTCAGCGTTTCTATGAAAAGCGAGCAATTTTAGAATATTTGGATGAGACAATGTACGTTGCATCTCAATTTCATGACTAAATAACAAACACGAAATAAGATCGTCATCATCTTTAATGTGTTTTATAGCAACTGATTTTTTTTGCCAGTGGCCTTTTGTTACAACGCCAAATCTACCCGACCCTAAGACAAAATCATCAAGGTCCGCTAGTACATGTTGTACTTCTTCTTTTTCTTCTACTGTTTCAGCTAAATGCCCGAAGCAATAGTTTCCAATATCTTCTTCTCTATCTTCTATATTGCATGATGCAAATTTCATTAACTGTGCATTTTTCTCTGTATATTCAATCTCTATTGGATCAATACCTTTAAACGCTATCAAACGTTGTATTTCAGACTTATCTTGCTCTGCTGCAGGCAGATCACCAAGCCTTCGATATGATTTTGCACGATATTTAAAAGCATCTATTGCCTGGAGTGGATAACCATCAATAATCGTTTTGTCGTCATTAATAATTAATGTAAAACATGTAATTGCGTGTATATGTAGGCCTTCTTTTTGAAAATGTTTGCCTAATATATTTAAGAAAACTTTATCATTGATATGAGAAAGAATATGAGGATGGGATTGAAAAATCGGCTTAAAGGCCGAGTAAGCTTTATGTCTATTTCGCTGAGAGCCATCGCTTACGTTATACTGGCTTACCTTATAAGTATCTATTATTAAATCGATTTTTTGTAAACAAGTAATAATTAAAGCATCTTCAGCTGCTTTTTGATTGTCATTTACTACTAAATAAGAATCTCTACGAGAAATAAACTGATTAGTCTGAGTTGGTTTGAGGTAAATTGCCCTTGTAAAGCAATCAATTGCCTCAGGATGCTTAGTACGCATTTGATATATCATACCAACTTGATAAAAAATCTCATAAGCTGTCCTGTGTTTACTGAGTTGTTGTTCCAAGTTTGGGTGTATTTGAAGTGCGGTTTCATAGTAACTTAAGATCTTATCTAATAACGTTTGATTTTTTGGAATTCCAAAATGAAGATGCTCAAAAATTGGTTTGACTAATTCTAGTGTTTTTGCATATTCACTATACATTGAGTCCTCGTACAAGAGTAATTAAATTGTTCATAATTTTAACACATCCCAGGTATATAATGCAAAATCACCAATGAACGCCATTCTCAACTTTAAATTGAAAAATTCAACGCAACTACAAACCACGTCATCCTGAGCGTTAGCGAAGGATCTCCATGATTTAGCACAATGCCACTGTCAGGAGATCCTTCGCTAACGCTCAGGATGACGTGTCGTTGTGTTTTTAAAAACAGTAATTCATTGAAAGACATGATCTTTTTATGTAATTTTGGTTTCGCCAAAAATCAAGATTACAATGGAGAAGATCATGTCAATGGAAGATTTTATCATTACGGTATACTGCCTAATAGATGAGTTGCTTAAAAAACAGGAAAATTCCCACAAAATAAGAAAAAGAGGTTTTCAACCCGCACTATCTGACTCTGAAATGATCACAATGGAAATAATATCTGAATTTTTAGGGATTGATACCGACAAAGGAGCATGGGAATATTTTTGTAATCATTGGCGATTCTTGTTCCCTGCCATTGGCTCAAGAGCAAACTTTGCTAAACAAGCTGCCAATTTGTGGGCCATAAAACAGTGCATTCAAAAACAATTGGCAACAGAGTTAGGCGCTTTTCATGATTCACTTCACTTGGCAGATGGTTTTCCTATGCCAGTTTGTCATTTTAGGCGAGCGAATTTTAGCCAAATATTTTCTGGTGAAGCTGCATATGGGTACTGCGCCTCCAAAGGTGAGACATATTATGGATTTAAAGGTAATTTATTGATCAATTCAGAAGGTGTTATCGCAGCGATTACTGTTACACAGGCAAATATTGATGAACGTGAATCTTTATGGGATCTTGTTGATGATATCCATGGTACGATTATTGCTGACAAAGGCTTAATCGGTGTTGACTATAAAAATGAACTCTACCAGTTTACTGGAATAAATTTGCAAACCGCAGTGCGCTCTAACATGGAAGAAAAACGGAGCAAAAATTTTCTGAAATCGTTGATTTCTAAACGACGACTTGTTGAAACAGTGATCGGTCAGCTGACGGATCGATTTCATATTGAGAAAATAAGAGCACGTAAACTCTGGTATTTAACCAATCGTATTGCTAGAAAGGTGTTAGCTCATACTGTTTGTGCATGTATTAACAAAAAAATTGGCAACCCACCGCTTCAATTTGAACTGTTGCTTAAGTCATGAAAAGTTGAGAATGGCGTCAATGAATATTAGTTTACATAAATTGAGTCGGTGAGCCACTTACTCTCTTTTCATTAGGTGAAAATTATTAGAAAATTAGGCCTTCTACCAGCGATTCCCGGCAATAAAAAAAACAGTGTAAAATAGGGGTTTGCAGGTGCATCGCAAAAACATTTCTCGTAGACTATGCCCCAGTGAGTAAGATTGACGGAACTATTGATTACTCAGAACAGCCCCCTCGCCCGCGCCGGGAAAACGAATAGAAAACTGGACTATTTCGCGGGAGAGGGGGCGTCCTGAGTTATCCATGGTTTCTGCGTTAATACGTTGATGTTAAGGATAATGTAGTGGGATTTGTACGGAAATATCTATCCGCGGATGGTTTACTGAGTATTTCGAACGTTAATCAGTATTGGAGTTTTTAACAGTTGGCATCAACTGTATACCTTTATTGGCGATCCGGCATCCCGACCGCCTCCAGGCGAAATGGGTTGGTTAATAGGGTAAGATTGGGACGAGATATAGAGTGCTCGTGGTTTTTTGTTGCCTGCAATGTTAATTTTGACTGAAATGAGCACAGATAGGCTCGTCTTCAAAAGGCAATTGTGTTGGGACAACCACATGTTTTGATTGAATTCAAACCACATGGATGCTTTGTGGGGTATTAATTAATTCGAGCGGGAATACTTGTCAGTGACATAGATTTTGATCGTTGCCAAATACGAATTACCGAGGGCAAGGGAAAAAAGGACAGGATCGTCCCGTTTCCAGATGGTTTTAAGGAAATACTAGCTATTCACGCGCACAATACACGTGAGAAAAGTGGCGAGTACCTGTTTGAATCATCATGGAAAAAGCCTTACACTGACCGAGGAATACGTAAAATTCTTGAGCAATATTCACTTGAAGCGGGGATGGAGCACTCTATCTCTCCACACAAGTTGAGACATTTTTTATTTACTTGGCTTAAGAAACAGGGAATTGATGACGCGTTAATACAGCCTTATTCAGGCCATGAGAGTCGAAAGTCGCTTGAAATATACTCAAAGCTGTCGATTGCTGACGCACAAACTGAGTATGAGGATGTTATTGGTAAGTTTCCCGTCTAAATTAATTTATTTAAAGTGGCCTCTCGTGACACGAACCGTCAGATGGGATTGAAGACTTAATAATAGACATGGTAATAGGACTCAGCCTTGAAGGCCTCGATATGCTCAATTAATTGGTTAAGAAAAATAGCCAACCGTAGTACAGACTGCGGGATTGCGTTTGCTGCCAAGTTACTCCTTTATTGTATGGCTCATCGTGAACAATTAATCGTGAACAAATGAGCAAATCGCCAGCAACATGCTATAATAAATGGTATTGAAATGGAGGTGCAAAATGAAAGAAAAGGCCGAAAAAATAATGAAGATATCATTAAAGCCGTAATGGTTTCTTTGCCTTTAAATAAACAACAATATTTTATGGAATTCGCAAAAGAAGTAGCAAAATTATCCCATCGTGAACAGCAATATTTATGGAACAACGCCTCTCCCGTAAAGGACTATCCAACGGGATGGGGAGCACCGTATCGAATGATCTTGACTAAGCCGGATCAAAAACGTATTGACATGTTATTATGGGGATTTACATTAAAGCTGAATGACATTGTAAAATCTCTTAGCCAAGAGGAGGCTATGCTGTTTATTAAGGCAACGCTCATGAAAGATTCTCTCCCTCTTAAAGAACTAGTTCAGCTTATTCCCACTACATTGGCAGATGTTGCAATGAGTGACGCTTTAGACAAATATCGTTGTCCCATATCATTAGACGTGATGACAGACCCTGGTTATATTGAAGGCGATCCCACGGGTCAACGATTTAACCATCCTGAGCTTGTAGCCTGGGTTACGGATCATACGAACCATCCAACATCACGGATACCTTGTTCATTAGGGCAGGTAAAACACGATGATGTGCTAAAACAAGAAATTGATGACTATCAGGAAGCGGTAATTCGGCAATTCCGATTATGAGGAGGGTTTGGTTGACCTGATCTCGTCATTCTACTCAACCTAATCTCGTTCAGAATCCATGGTAAATAACGATTCTGGTACAAATGTATTTATTAGCATAAATATTAGCACCTAGAAACACGTGTGTCGGTAAAAATGGTGCATTCTACGGGGTAAAAAAGACAAGATCAATAACCATCAAGAGAACGAGCACGAAAAGCAGATAATTACGTTAGAACAAATTTACCGTGTGCATTGTGATGAGGCTTGCGGTACCGCATGATTTGGGTCCTCTCAAAAAGTCCGGGCAACGGTCATGTTTTTCAATACATTTGAAAGCCGGAAACAAGTGTTTGCCAACAGTAGTATCCATCGCGAGCTTTCGCATGTATTGAAAAACATGACCGTTGCCCGGGCTTTTTGAGAGGATGCCTTGGGTTGTTTATTTTAGGAGATAAAACTGCCTTACGTGGGCGGTAATTGATGGAAGCGATACAAAGTTTAGCATGAGCTTGGTAATGAATAATTCTAATTTATTTGGCGCGGAAGGTGAGATCAACTGCACACGTATCCTGACTGGCTCCGTCAAATATTTCAAACAAAAAAAAACCAGGAAAGCCTGGTTTTTTAAATACTAAAACATAAATTATGCTTCAGCTTCTGCAGTAGGTCTGTCAACGAGCTCAACAAGCGCCATCGGCGCATTATCACCAGGACGAAAACCGCATTTTAATACGCGAACATATCCACCTGGACGTTCAACATAACGAGGCCCCAGAGTTGTAAATAATTTTCCCACTGCACTTTTAGAACGAAGTCTATCAAACACATGACGACGAGTTGCAACAGAATCAACCTTGCTAACAGTAATTAACGGCTCAATGTAACGTCGTAATTCTTTTGCTTTTGGCAATGTTGTTCTAATCAGTTCATGTTCAATCAACGAGTTACACATGTTAGAAAACATTGCTTTACGGTGACTGCTTGTACGGCCTAATTTACGGCCTGTATTACGGTGACGCATGACTAAGACTCCTAATATTACTCGCCAAGATTTTCAGGCGGCCAATTCTCAAGTTTCATCCCAAGGGATAAAGAGCGTGACGCAAGTACGTCTTTGATCTCTGTTAGGGATTTCTTACCTAAATTTGGGGTTTGTAACAATTCATTTTCGGATTTTTGTACTAAATCACCTATGAAATTAATGTTTTCAGCTTTTAAACAATTCGCTGAGCGTACTGTCAATTCAAGATCATCAACAGGTCGAAGCAATACCGGGTCAAAGTCATTTCGTACTTTGTTATCCGCACATGACTCTTCGAATTTCATATCCACAAAAGCGTGTAATTGACGTTGCAAAATACTGGCTGCAATTCGAATAGCTTCTTCGGGATCAATTGTACCATTTGTCTGTAAATCAATAGTTAATTTATCAAGATCGGTTCGATTTCCAACACGAGCCTTATCAACAAAATAAGCTACTTTTTTTACAGGTGAAAAAGTATTGTCAATTTTCAGTTTACCAACAGATGTTTGTTCAACTTCTTCGTCAAGCAAGCGAGCAAACGTATCAGGTGAATGGTAACCAACACCTTTTTCTACCTTCAACGTCATTTCCAGCTTACCATTCTCATTCAAATGGGCAATCACCAAGTCAGGATTAATTATTTCTACACCATGAGACAGTTGGATGTCACCTGCAGTTACTGCACATGGACCCTGCTTGCTCAATGTCAACATGGCTTCAGAACCAACTGATATTTTAATGGCAATATCTTTCAAATTAAGAAGTATATTAACCACATCTTCCTGTACACCTTCAATCGTACTGTACTCGTGCAGCACACCATCAATTGTTGCTTCAGTAATTGCACTACCCGGCATAGAAGACATCAAAATACGTCTTATAGCAGTTCCCAAGGTATAACCATACCCTGATTCCAAGGGTTCCAATACAATAGTTGAATGATTGGGGGTCTCGGATTGCACTTTAAGAACTTTGGGCGTTAGCATTTCATTCATATCAGTATACATTCGGCTTTGTCTCCAATCTTACTTAGAACTTAGAGTAAAGTTCTACGACCATGTTAACGTTAAAATCAGCAGTAAAGTCATTCATTGTCGGGTTTGTAGTAAACGTTCCCTTGAATGCGCTAGCATCTACAGTTAACCAATCACAAGCGGCACGTTGCTCAGAAAGCGCTACTGCTGCCAGTATACGGCCTTGAGCTTTAGCTTTTTGTCTAATGGCAATCACATCGCCAGGACTAACTAGAAATGAAGCAATATTCACAACGTGTTCATTAACTAAAATTGCTTTATGCGCAACCAGTTGACGTGCTTCAGCACGTGTACTGGCAAACCCCATGCGATAAACCACATTATCAAGACGGCTTTCAAGCATCGCCAACAGATTTTCACCTGTAGCACCCTTATGTCTCGCTGACGCTTTATAGTAATTACGGAATTGTTTTTCCAAAACACCATAGATACGCTTCATTCTTTGCTTTTGACGCAGCTGCTCACCATAACCACTTAAGCGCGGACGCTTATCACCATGCTGGCCAGGTTGCTTTTCAGATTTACATTTTGATTTGTGATCACGAACACCACTCTTCAACAGCAAATCTGTACCTTCTCTACGTGACAATTTACATTTTGGACCAAGATATCTAGCCATTAAATACTCCTAAATCTTATACGCGACGTTTTTTAGGCGGCTTGCAACCATTATGCGGTATGCCGGTCACATCGGTTATTTCAACAATCTTGAATTCCTGCGATATCAATTCACGGATAGTTGACTCTCGACCGGGGCCTGGGCCATGAATAAAAACAGCTACGGATTTCATACCATACTCTTTCGCTACAGAAGAAGCTCGCTCTGTTGCGATCTGTGCTGCATACGGGGTGCTCTTACGTGAACCACGAAAACCAGATCCACCTGACGTTGCCCAGCATAATGCATTGCCTTGACGATCAGTAAAAGTAACGATGGTGTTATTAAATGATGCATGTACATGTACAATACCATCAGATACAACACGTTTAACTTTTTTTCGGATCTTCTGTTGTTTTGCCTTATTTATAGCCATTTCAATATCCTACATGAAAAATCAATTAGTGGTGCCTTTACGACGACCTTTTCGAGTACGTGCATTGGTCTTCGTACGTTGTCCACGTAATGGTAAGCCACGACGGTGTCTCAGTCCTCGATAACAACCAAGATCCATAAGACGCTTGATGTTCATCGTAACCATACGACGTAAATCACCTTCAACAGTCATTTTAGTAATTTCTGTTCTCAACATTTCCAACTGTGCTTCAGTAAGCTGAGATACTTTGGAAGCGGGATCAATGTCCACCTGCTTACATAGTTTGATTGATGTTGACCTTCCAATACCGTAGATAGAGGTAAGCGCAATCACAACATGCTTGTGATCTGCTATGTTAACACCTGCAATACGAGCCATTAATATCTCCGAACGTTATTTAGTTCTGCCTGAAAGGGCAGAAGAATACTATTTTCATACATTAAAATCAAGCAAGATTTAACCTTGCCTTTGTTTGTGCCGCGCATCTTTGCAAATAACACGTATTGTTCCATGTCGCTTGATGACTTTGCAATTTCGGCAAATGCGCTTTACTGATGCTCTAACTTTCATTACTAACTCCAATAATAATCATAACAGACCAGGCAGTTTGTTGCCCTTGAAATTGGCTTTTTTCATTAATGAATCATATTGTTGTGTCATTAAATGGGCTTGTATTTGAGCTACAAAATCCATAATTACAACCACAATAATCAACAACGAGGTCCCACCAAAATAAAAAGGAACATGCCATGTATACATCAAAATTTGCGGCAAAAGACAGACTAACACGAGATATATTGCACCAACCAGTGTTAATCGGGTCATAACCAAATCGACGTAACGTGATGTTTGTTCTCCAGGACGAATCCCGGGTATATACGCACCAGATTTCTTCAAATTGTCAGCTGTATCCTTCGGGTTAAATACCAACGCAGTATAAAAGAACGCGAAGAATAATATTGCTACAGCATAAACAATAAGGTACAACGGTTGTCCGGGAGATAAAGCCATTCCTATATCAGCCAACCAGTCCATTCCCTTACCACGGGCAAAAAATTGCGCCAGTGTCGCCGGCAAAAGAATAATACTTGAAGCAAATATTGGAGGGATTACTCCAGCCATATTAATTTTTAATGGTAAATGGCTTGTCTGTGCAGCATACACTTTGCGACCTTGCGTTCGCTGAGCGTAATTAACACGTATTCGCCGTTGCCCACGCTCCATGAATACAACAAAACCAGTCACTGCCACCACAATAATTGTAACCAATAAAAGAGTCAGAGCTTGCATTTGCCCTTCTCTTACCTGTTGAAATACTGAGGCAATTGCATTGGGCATACTTGATACAATCCCCGAAAAAATAATCAGGGAAATTCCATTTCCAATTCCTTTTTCAGTAATTTGTTCGCCCAACCACATCAAAAACATGGTTCCAGTTACTAAAGTCACTACAGCAGTAAAATAGAATGCAAAATCTGGCTGCAAGGCAATTTGTTGACCGGCCAACCATCTTGCCATACCCAAAGATTGGAATATAGACAACAGCAGGGTCAAATACCTTGTATATTGATTAATTCTACGACGGCCAGACTCGCCTTCTTTTTTAATCTGCTCCAGTGCAGGAAGAACAACAGAAAACAACTGAATCATAATCGATGCCGAGATATAAGGCATAATTCCGATTGCAAACACAGTTACCCTCGATAACGCTCCACCAGAAAACATATTGAACAGACCAAAAATAGTATTTTGTTGTTCATTAAAAAAATTAGCCAGCTTCTGTGGGTCAAGGCCAGGAACAGGAATATGTGCGCCAAGGCGATATATCAAGATACCTATAATGACAAACAGTAAACGAGACTTTAGCTCGGCCAATCCACCACGTGACTGGCTCGATATTTGTTTCTGGTTTTTCATGGTCACTCTTCTACGCTTCCACCAAGATCTTCGATGACTTTACGAGCGCCCTTAGTCACACGTAAACCCTTCAGCTTGACAGCTGCAGTCAATTCACCAGAAAGAATCACCTTAACTTCACGGATTGCTTTATTAATTAATCCAGCCGCCTTTAGGACGTCAAGATCAATAATCGCAGCGTCAAGTTTAGCAATCTCGCTTAAATTAACTTCATCAGTTGTTTTAGAAACACGTGATTTAAAACCCATTTTAGGCAGTCGACGCTGAATAGGCATCTGTCCACCTTCAAAATTGATCTTGTGAAATCCACCAGCACGCGCTTTTTGACCTTTATGTCCTTTACCACTTGTTTTACCAAGCCCTGAGCCAATACCACGACCTAAACGCTTACGATCAGGTCTTGAACCAACATCAGGAGATAGTGTATTTAAATTCATTATGCACACTCCTCAACGACCAGCAAATAATTAATTGCATTAACCAATCCACGAATTGCAGGAATATCATTATGAACAACCGAACTACGGATTTTGGTTAATCCAAGTTGTTTGGCAATAAGTATATGCTTTGGCAACCGACCTATAAGGCTTTTAACCAAGGTAATTTTAATAGTCTTTTCCATTATTGTTCTGCCATCAGTTGAGCAACTGTTTTGCCGCGCTTAGCAGCTACGTAATCAGGTGTGCCAATGTTAGTTAATGCGCCTATAGTTGCACGAACAATGTTGCTTGGATTCGTGGAACCAATACTCTTAGCCAAAATATCATGTACACCCAACACTTCGAGTACAGCACGCATGGCTCCGCCTGCAATAATTCCGGTACCTTCACTAGCTGGCTTCATAAATACTCTTGAAGCACCATAGTTCCAAGATATTTCATGGTGGATTGTACTGCCCGCCAAAGAAATATAAGTCATGTTCTTGCGAGCTTGGTCCATTGCCTTTTGAATTGCAATAGGCACTTCTCGTGCTTTACCACGGCCGAAACCAACCATACCCTTCCCATTACCTACGACTACAAGAACAGCGAATCCGAAAACCCGACCACCCTTGACTACTTTCGCAGTACGCGTAACAGATACCAATTTCTCTTGGTAACCGTCAGTTTTTGTTGAATCATCAAATGCCATAACTGTTCCTTAAAAATTCAAACCAGCTTCACGAGCGCCATCAGCTAATGCCTTGACTCGTCCATGGTATTTATAGCCGGCCCGATCAAAAGCTACATCCGAAACATTTTTTTCTTTTGCGCGAAGAGCGAGCAATTTTCCAACCTGAAAAGCTCGTTCAGATTTGTTTCCGGTTAATCGTGACTTCAATTCAGTATCCAAAGTCGATGCAGACGCCAAAACCAAATCACCTCGCTCACCTGACACAATGATTTGTGCATAAATATTCGATCCGCTACGGTGAACAACCAGTCTTGGCCTTTTTGATTGGCGAATAATGGCTCTTGTTTTGAGTGAGCGTCGAGTACGAGCTTGCTGCTTATTCATAATTCACACCTTATTTCTTTTTAGCTTCTTTGCGTACGATTTGTTCTCCGGCGTATTTAACTCCTTTACCTTTATATGGCTCAGGCGGTCTAAACGCACGAATTTCCGAGGCAACCTGACCAACTCGTTGCTTATCAATCCCTCTTAATATAATTGTTGTGTTATTTGGTGTCTCAGCAACAATTCCTGCAGGCAATATATATTCAATCGGATGTGAGAATCCAAGAGATAATGTCACTGTTTTATCCTTGGCTGCCGCTCGATATCCTACGCCAACAAGTTCAAGAGTTCGTTCATAACCTTTAGTAACACCATGAACCATATTATTAACCAAAGCGCGTACTGTTCCCGCCTGAGCCCATGCATTGGGTTCATTTGACGCTGGCTTAAAATTAACTTGACTGGCGTTGGAGTCAGATTTTGTTATGCAGACCAATTTATTGCAATGCTGGGTTAGGCTTCCCTTTGGCCCTTTTACAGTTACTGTATTGTCGCCAAGGGACAGCTCAACATTAGCAGGCAGTAATATAGGGGCTTTAGCTACTCTAGACATATCAATCCTCGTTCGTATTAAGCCACTTCACAAATGACTTCACCGCCAACACCTGTTATTTTGGCGGCTTTATGAGTCATCACGCCTCGAGAAGTTGACAATATTGAAATTCCAAAGCCCGGTACAGCCAATAAATCTTTAGCTGATTTATAAACACGCAACCCTGGTCGGCTAATTCGTTTAATTCGCTCAATTACAGGGCGACCTTGATAATACTTAAGGTGCACAGTAATAGATTTAAGGTTATTTTCAAGAGCTTCTACTGAATAGTCAGATATAAATCCTTCTTCTTTCAGTACTCTTGCAATTTCTTCTTTTAATATTGATGAAGTTAATTTCACCTGTTGGTGCTTCGCTTGCTGTCCATTTCTAATTCTAGTCAGCATATCAGCAACTGGATCATGCATACTCACAGTCGTTCTCCAATGAAAAAGGTTTACCAGCTAGATTTTCTGCCACCAGTGACATTTCCAGTCATTAATTGCTGGCGCAAACAAATCCTGCACAGTCCAAATTTACGATATACTGCATGCGATCGGCCACACTGTTGACAGCGTGTTGTAAGACGCACAGGATTAGAATTAAGCGGCAAGCCATGTAACTTATCTTGAGCTGCACGAATTTCATCAGGATCAGTAGATGATTTGATAATTTTCTTTAGTTCAAGCCTTGGAGCTCTATATTTTTCTACAAGGCGCCCGTTTCTTTTTGCGCGTTCACGCATCGATGTTTTAGCCACAGTTATACCCTTCTTATTTTCTGTCTCTATCTTTCAACGGAAGATTAAAGGCTTCTAACAAAGCTTTTGCTTCCTCATTTGTTTTGGCGCTAGTCGTAATACAGATATCAAGGCCACGTATTCCATCAATCTTATCAAAATCAATTTCAGGAAATACGATTTGTTCATGAATACCCATACTGTAATTGCCAGTACCGTCAAATGACTTGGGATTCAGACCACGGAAGTCACGTACACGTGGTAATGTAATAGTAATGAGTCGATCAAGAAACTCATACATCCGATCACTACGTAACGTTACTTTACAACCAATCGGCCAACCTTCACGAATTTTAAAACCAGCCAAAGATTTTTTTGCCAAGGTTATAACAGGCTTTTGACCTGAAATTCTTGTCATATCATCAACTGCAAAATTCATGACTTTCTTATCGCCAACAGCCTCACCAACACCCATATTGAGTGTGATTTTTTGAATTTTCGGAACTTGCATAACACTAGTGTAGCCGAATTTTTTCATCATCATTTCGACAACATTGTCTTTATAAAATTGCTTCAGTCTAGCCATTTCAATCACCTAATTAAACAAGGTCAACTACTTCATTATTCGATTTAAAATATCTTACTTTGTTGGCTTTGCCGTCTTGTTCAAGATATTTGAAACCAACCTTATCAGCTTTTTTAGTCATTGGGTTATAAAGAGCAACGTTTGACACATTTAAAGGTGCTTCTTTTGTTACTATTCCACCTTTTTGCTCTAACTGAGGATTGGGTTTCACATGCTTCTTAATTAAATTAGCACCTTCAACAACGATCTTCTCTCCAATAACTCGCGCTACTGTACCGACATGTCCTTTACTTTTACCAGTAATAACTATGACGGTATCACCACTTCTAATTCGTTTCATAATTTGTCCTTCTCACAATACTTCAGCAGCAAGAGAAATAATTTTCATAAATCGCTCTCTTAATTCGCGAGTCACAGGCCCAAATATTCGAGTACCAATAGGCTCGTACTGATTATTCAAAAGTACTGCCGCATTGCCGTCAAAACGAATCAAGGAGCCATCATCACGACGAACACCTTGCGCAGTACGAACAACAACAGCATTCATAACAGAGCCTTTTTTGACCTTGCTACGAGGAATAGCATCTTTGATGCTTACTTTAATAACATCACCTACTCGGGCATAACGTCTGTGTGAACCGCCAAGCACCTTGATACACATAACTTTGCGTGCTCCGCTGTTATCTGCAACATCGAGCACAGTCTGCATTTGTATCATTATATTCTCCAGCTCTAAATTCGACCAGAAAAAGGCTGCTGAGTATACCAGCCCTCTTAGGATATTAAAAGTATCAACCGCAAATATTAAGCAATTACTTCGACCAACACCCAACTTTTCATTTTTGAAAGAGGTCTGGTCTCGCGAATTCTTACGGTATTTCCAATTTTACAAACTTGATTTTCATCATGAGCATGTAGTCTGGTTCTACGTCTCATAATTTTCCCATACTTCGGATGCTTTACTGTCCGCTCAACAACAACAACAATTGTTTTTTGCATTTTATCGCTGACGACTTTACCGATCATGGTTCTGCCATTTGTTTCAGTATTCGACATGACTCTATCCCGCCTTTTCTGTCATAATTGTTTTAACTTTGGCAATCGCTCGTCTCACCATCGTTACAAAATGAGTTTTATCAAGCGCACCACTTGCTTTTTTCATACGTAGCGTAAATTGTTCTTTACGTAGATCTAGCAATTCAGTTTTCAATTCTTCTAGTGTTAATTTCTTTAATTCATTTGTGTTTTTCATCACATCACCTTGCGCTCTTCAAACATCACTTTGAAAGGAAGCTTGGCTTTTGCTAAATCGAACGCTTCGATCGCAAGCTCTCTGGTTACACCTTCCATTTCAAAAAGGATCTTTCCGGGTTGAATTTGGGCTACCCAATACTCAACACTTCCTTTACCCTTACCTTGTCTGACTTCCAATGGTTTTTGTGTAATTGGCTTGTCAGGAAATACACGTATCCAAATTTTACCACCGCGCTTGATATGCCTAGTCATAGCTCGTCTGGCTGCTTCAATCTGTCTTGCAGTAAGACGACCACGCTCTAACGCTTTCAAGCCAAACTCACCAAAGCTAACACTAGAGCCTCGTTGCGCAAGGCCACGGTTTCGGCCTTTCATTTGTTTACGATATTTTGTTCGTTTTGGCTGTAACATAGTTGTAAATCCTCACTCACTCACTTACTTGCTGCTGTCAGCGTTGCGATTCTTCTGGGGAATGCTCTCACCTTTGAAGATCCAAACCTTGACCCCAATAATTCCATAGGTGGTTTTGGATTCAGCAGTACCATAGTCAATATCGGCGCGAAAAGTATGTAAGGGCACACGACCTTCACGATACCACTCACTACGAGCAATCTCTGCTCCACCAAGACGACCACTTACACAAATTTTAATCCCTTTGGCACCAGACTTCATCGCTGAAGTAACTGCGCGCTTCATAGCACGACGAAACATAACGCGTTGCTCTAACTGCTGAGCAATGCCTTCAGCCACCAAAGTTGAGTCCAATTCAGGCTTACGGACTTCCTCAATGTTCAAATGGACAGGAACACCCAACTGAGTTGAAATTTCAGCACGCAATGCTTCAATCCCGCCACCTTTCTTACCGATCAAAACACCAGGCCTGGCTGTGTGAATAGTCACAACCGCATTATTAGCAGGGCGTTCAATTTGAATTCGGCTAATTGCAGCAGACATCAATTTTTTTTTCAAATACTTTCGTAAATTAATATCTTGATTTAACAATTGCGCATAATTTCTATTTGCGAACCATTTCGAGTTCCAATCTTTATTAATGCCCAGTCGTATACCGATTGGATTTACTTTCTGTCCCATGGCTATTCCTCGTCAGACACTTTAATGGTGATATGGCAGGTACGTTTGCAAATACGATTTGCACGCCCTTTAGCTCTTGGACTAATACGCTTCAAGGTAGCCGCTTCATCAACAAATATCACGCCCACTTTAAGTTCATCAATATCAGCTCCATCATTATTTTCTGCATTAGCAATTGCAGATTCTAATAACTTAAGGATCAATTGTGCGCCCTTTTTAGGCGTAAACTTGAGAACATCAAGCGCCTTGGAAACATTCATGTTCCGAATCATATCGGCGACCAATCTGGCTTTTTGCGCAGACATTGGTGCACCTTTTAATTTTGCTGTAACTTCCATCGTCGCCTCTTACTTACCCTTGGTCTTTCTGTCGCCAGAATGACCTTTAAATGTTCGAGTCATCGCGAACTCACCTAATTTGTGACCAACCATGTTGTCTGTAATGTAAACAGGCACATGGTCTCTGCCATTATGAATGGCAATTGTCAAACCAATCATTTCAGGTAAGATCGTAGAGCGTCTTGACCACGTTTTAATGGGCTTTTTAGATTTCGATGCAATCGACACTTCCACTTTATTTAACAAGTGTTGATCGATATAAGGACCTTTTCTTATAGAACGAGCCACCTTGATATCCTCTTAACTAATTATTTTTTCTTACGTCTTCTGACAATAAAACGATCAGTACGCTTGTTACTTCTTGTTTTATAACCTTTGGTTGGAACACCCCATGGACTAACTGGATGGCGTCCACCTGACGTTCTACCTTCACCACCACCATGTGGGTGATCAACAGGGTTCATGGCAACACCACGGACTGTAGGCCGTATACCTCGCCATCTGGATGCACCAGCTTTACCAAGCACACGCAGGCTATGTTCACTGTTACTTACTTCGCCAATTACTGCACGACAAGCCAACAGAACTTTTCTCATTTCACCTGAACGTAGCTTCAATGTAGCGTACGCACCTTCTTTAGCGACGACTTGACCACTGCAACCAGCACTACGCAACATTTGTGCGCCTTTACCAGGTTTTAATTCAACACAGTGAATCGTCGTTCCAAGCGGAATGTTTTTTAATGGCAAACAATTACCATTACTGATTGGTGAATCATCACCACTCAGAACCACTTGGTCTTTTTCAACACCGGCGGGAGCGATAATGTAACGCCGTTCGCCGTCTTTGTAAACAAGTAATGCAATTAAAGCTGTGCGATTGGGATCATATTCAATTCGCTCAACTCGTCCTTCAATCCCATCTTTAGTTCGTTTGAAGTCAATTATACGATATTGACTACGTACTCCGCCACCGATGTGGCGTACTGTAATGCGACCCTGATTGTTTCGTCCACCCGTTTTATTAAGCTTTTCAACCAAGGCAGCATGTGGCTTACCTTTGTGAATGTGATGGTGAACTACACGAATTTCACCACGTTTACCAGGTGACGTTGGTTTCGATTTTATTAATGCCATCTTGATCTGCCTTATTCTGTCACTGTGAAATCAATGTCATAATCTGGTTGCAAAGAAACAAATGCTTTTTTCCAATCATTGCGTTTTCCGCTAGTTTGTTTGAAGCGCTTTTTCTTTCCCTTCACATTTAAGACAGAGACACGTCGGACTTTGACACTGAACAATTGCTCAACAGCCAGCTTAATTTCAAGCTTGGTAGCAGTCTTCATCACTTTAAACGTAAACTGTTTAAATTTATCAGCCATAACGGTTGATTTTTCAGAGGTATGCGGTTCTCTAAGAACCATTAACAACTTTTCAGCATTCATTGCAACTGCTCCTCTAATTTTCTGATGGCATCTTCAGTCATCAGAACCCGCTCATATCGCAACAGGTTAACTGGATCCAAAGCACTAACATCACAAATGTCATATTGGAACAAGTTACGCGATGCCAAATATTCAAACTCACCTACTTCACTCATTACAATTAGTGCATTATTCAACTCCAAATCACTCATTTTTTTAATGAATTCCTTGGTTTTTAATGATGCGCATTGAAAATCACTAACGACAATTAAGTTGCCTGTACGGTGAAGTTCGGAGATTATACTACGCATTGCGCGTTTGTACATTTTTTTATTAATTTTTTGCGAATAATCTCGTTTTTTAGATGCAAATGTTACACCACCCGAACGCCACAAAGGGCTTCGAATCGTTCCAGCACGTGCACGACCAGTACCTTTTTGATTCCATGGCTTTCTACCCCCACCACGAACTTCTGAGCGTGTTTTCTGGGCACTGTTACCACTACGTGCATTGTTCATGAAGGTTACAACCGCTTGATGGACCAAGCCTTCATTGTAATCATAACCAAACACAACAGGGCTCACAATTATTTGCAAGTTTGTATCTTTTGTCATGAGTTCCATTATTTGCCCCTTCGTAGCATTTTAACTGCGGGCTTAACTTCGACTCTCACACCTGGTGCGCCTGGAATTGCGCCTTTAATCAGGAGTAAATTGCGGTCGGTATCAACACGCACCACTTCTAGCGATTGTGTTGTACAACGTACATTACCCATATGGCCAGCCATTTTCTTACCTTTGAAAACTCTACCCGGAGTCTGATTTTGACCAATAGATCCAGGAACCCTATGTGAACGGGAGTTACCATGTGTCGCATCCTGAGTACGGAAATTATGGCGCTTTACAGTACCAGCAAATCCTTTACCTTTGGATACAGATGAAACATCAACAAACTGTCCATCTTGAAAAACGTCAGACACATTTAAAACTTGACCCAACGTAAAATCAGCAACTGAGTTCAATCTGAACTCACATAACATATCGCCAGCCTCAATCTCAGCTTTAGCAAAATGTCCAGCCATTGGCTTGCTAACACGGCTTGCTTTTTTAGTTCCGCCAGTGAGCTGAACTGCATTATAGCCGTCACTATCAAGATTCTTTACTTGTGAAATCCGGTTCGGGTGAACTTCAACTACAGTAACCGGAAGGGAACTTCCTTCTGCTGTAAAAACCCGCGTCATACCGATTTTACGACCTATAAGGCCGAGATTTTCTAAACCGATGCTCATTCTAACACCTCATTAATATTTTGTTCCTGTCTGTCCAGAATTGATGGACATTACACGCATTAAATAATACAGACGTTTTTTGCGTGAATCCTGCAAATTAACTGCAAGATTTAATCATCATCCAGACTAATTTGTACGTCCACTCCGGCCGCCAAATCCAGTTTCATCAGTGCGTCAACTGTTTTTTCTGTAGGATTGACTATAATAACCAACCGTTTATGAGTACGTAGCTCATATTGATCCTGTGCATCTTTATTGACATGTGGCGAAACAAGCACAGAAAACTTCTCTTTGCGCATTGGCAAAGGAATCGGCCCCCGGACTTGTGCACCGGTACGTTTAGCAGTTTCAACAATTTCACGTGTTGACGAATCAATCATTCGATGATCAAATGATTTAAGACGAATTTTAATATTCTGATTATTGCTCATTTTTATTACTCAATAATTTTAGCGACAACACCGGCACCGACTGTGCGGCCACCTTCCCGTATAGCGAAACGCAACCCCTCGTCCATTGCAATTGGTGCATGCAAGTTAACAACTAATTGAACATTGTCTCCTGGCATAACCATTTCAATACCTTCAGGTAAGTCACATGTACCAGTTACGTCCGTTGTTCTAAAATAAAACTGCGGACGGTAACCATTGAAGAATGGTGTATGACGACCACCTTCATCTTTTGACAGCACATACACTTCTGCTTCAAACTTTGTGTGAGGCTTAATCGAACCTGGCTTAGCCAAGACTTGTCCACGCTCAACATCATCACGCTTGGTTCCACGCAGCAACACACCCACATTATCACCGGCACGACCTTCATCCAGTAACTTGCGGAACATTTCCACACCTGTACAGGTTGACTTCACCGTATCACGGATACCAATGATTTCAACTTCTTCACCAACTTTAACAATCCCACTCTCGACTCGGCCTGTTACTACAGTTCCGCGTCCAGATATGGAAAATACATCTTCGATGGGTAACAGGAAGGCCTTATCAATATTACGCACTGGTTCTGGAATATATACATCCATCGTTTCAACCAGCTTTTCAATTGATGGAATACCAATTTCGCTGGTGTCCCCTTCCAATGCTTTTAGCGCTGAACCCACAATAATTGGGGTATCATCACCAGGGAAATCATAGGACGTCAATAAATCACGAACTTCCATTTCAACTAATTCTAATAATTCCGCATCGTCTACCATGTCGGCTTTATTTAAATATACAACCAGATAAGGCACACCAACCTGACGAGACAATAAAATATGTTCGCGTGTTTGTGGCATCGGACCATCAGCTGCAGATACAACCAATATTCCACCATCCATCTGAGCCGCACCAGTAATCATGTTTTTTACATAATCAGCATGTCCTGGACAATCAACATGAGCATAATGCCTGTTAGCTGATTCATACTCAACGTGAGCAGTAGAAATGGTGATACCACGTGCACGTTCTTCTGGTGCCGCGTCAATTTGGTCGTAAGCTTTTGCTGTACCACCATATTTTTTCGCCATGATTGTCGTAATTGCTGCTGTCAATGTCGTCTTACCATGATCAACGTGACCAATTGTGCCTACGTTAACATGCGGTTTTTTACGCTCAAATTTTTCTTTCGCCATTTCAATACCCCATTAACTATCGTTCAACTTTTATTGTTTCTTAATAATTGCTTCAGCAATGTTCGCTGGCGCTTCTGAATACTTTTCAAATTCCATAGTGTATGTTGCCCGTCCTTGAGTTGCCGACCGCAAGTCGGTTGAATACCCAAACATTTCAGCTAAAGGAACCTCAGCGCGAATAACTCGACCAGCGGGTGACTCATCCATGCCTTGAAGGATACCTCTGCGGCGGCTTAAATCGCCCATCACGTCACCCATATATTCTTCCGGCGTCACAACTTCGACCCCCATAACAGGCTCAAGCAATACAGGCGTCGCTTTTTGAGCGCCCTGCTTAAAGCACATTGAACCAGCAATTTTAAAAGCCATTTCACTGGAATCAACTTCATGGAATGATCCATCGAACAAAGTGACTTTAACGTCAACGACCGGGTAGCCAGCAATAACACCATTTTGGAGCTGCTCTTGAATACCCTTATCAACGGCAGGAATATATTCCTTGGGAATGGCACCACCAACGATTCCGTTGACAAACACATACCCCTCACCGCGTTTTTGTGGTTCAATTTTAAGCCAAACATGGCCATATTGTCCACGACCACCAGACTGACGAACAAATTTACCCTCTTGTTCAACAGTCGCTTTAAGTGTTTCACGATATGCTACGCGCGGCTTACCTACGTTAGCTTCCACCAGAAACTCACGCCGCATACGATCAACAATAATTTCAAGATGAAGCTCGCCCATGCCTTCAATAATAGTTTGTCCTGATTCTTCATCAGTGTGGACTCTGAAGGATGGGTCTTCTTGAGCCAATTTAGTCAAAGCAACTGACATTTTTTCCTGATCAGCTTTTGTTCTTGGTTCTACTGCTACAGCTATAACTGGATCCGGAAAATCCATGCGTTCCAAAATGATAATATGATTCAGATCACACAGTGTGTCGCCAGTAGTTACCGTTTTCAATCCAACCGCTGCAGCAATATCACCTGCTCTAACTTCTTTAATTTCTTCACGTGAATTCGCGTGCATTTGTAATAAACGTCCGATACGTTCTTTTTTACCTTTTACAGAGTTATAAATGGTATCACCGCATTTTAATACACCGGAATAGGCTCGGAAGTATGTTAGCGTTCCAACAAAGGGATCCGTAGCAATTTTAAAAGCCAGTGCAGAAAAGGGTTCATCATAAGCTGTTTTTCGGAAGGCTTCTTCACCGTCTTCATCAAGTCCCCTAATAGAAGGAACATCAACAGGAGCTGGTAAATAATCAATAACACCATCTAACACAGCCTGCACACCTTTATTTTTGAATGCAGACCCACAAAAAACGGGTACAACTTCGTTATTAATTGTACGTTTCCGTATAGCCGATTTGATCTCTTCTTCAGTAAACTCTTCGCCTTCAAGATACTTCGCCATCAACTCATCGGAGGCTTCAGCAGCAGCTTCAATAATCTTCCCACGTAAATCTAAACATTGAGCCTTCAATTCAGCAGGAACATCGTAGTATTCAAAAGACATACCTTGGCTTTGTTCATCCCATGAAATTGCTTTCATCTTAATAATGTCAACAACACCGGTATACGTCTCTTCAGCACCAATAGGTAACTGCACAATAATCGGGGTCGAGCCAAGTCGTTGCTTTATTTGTTCAACTACACGCAAAAAGTTAGCGCCCATACGATCCATTTTATTAATGAATACAATACGAGGTACTCCATACTTATCAGCTTGACGCCAAACTGTTTCCGACTGTGGTTCAACACCAGATACTGAGTCAAAAACAACAATCGCACCATCAAGTACGCGCAGAGAACGTTCAACTTCAATCATGAAGTCAACATGCCCCGGTGTGTCAATAATATTGATACGATGCTTATCATACTGTTTGTCCATACCAGACCAATAGCATGTTGTTGCAGCTGAAGTTATGGTAATACCGCGTTCCTGTTCCTGAACCATCCAGTCCATGGTCGCGGCACCATCGTGCACTTCACCAATTTTATGAGACGTACCTGTATAAAACAGAACGCGTTCAGTTGTAGTTGTTTTCCCCGCATCAACGTGCGCGGCAATGCCGATATTTCGGTATAACTCTAGCGCAGTAGTTGACACGGGTAATTCCTCTCTTCTAATTCCATCTAAAATGTGCGAAGGCCTGATTTGCTTTTGCCATTTTATGTGTTTCTTCTCGTTTTTTTACAGCTGATCCTTTGCTTTCAAAAGCATCAACCAATTCGCCTGCCAGTCGCAACATCATGCCTTTCTCACCACGTGAGCGGGAGGCTTGTACGATCCAACGCATACCTAGCGCAATACTGCGATCCAATCTAACTTCAACTGGAACTTGGTAGGTTGCTCCACCGACACGCCGTGAACGTACTTCAACAGTAGGTCTTACGTTGGTAAGCGCCTGTTCAAAGTAGCGCAGCACGCTTCCACCAGCATTACTACCGGCTTCACCTGTATCGTCATCAGACTTTTTCAGTTTTTTGAGCCGCTCATCCATAACGGAAAGCGCGCCATAAATGATTTTCTCAGCAGTTGATTTTTTTCCGCTAATCATCAATACATTAATAAACTTTGCTAGCAATTCACTGTGATGCTTTGGATCTGGCAAAATTTCTCTTTTGGGGACTTCTCTTCTTCTTGGCATATCTCGTTCCTACGCTCAGGTTATTTCTTGTCTTTCGGCTTTTTGGTTCCGTACTTAGAACGTCCTTGCCTACGATCACTAACACCAGATGTATCTAAACTGCCTCGCACGGTATGATACCGTACCCCAGGTAAATCTTTAACCCGGCCGCCTCGAATCAATACAACAGAATGCTCTTGAAGATTGTGGCCTTCGCCGCCAATATAAGAAGAGACTTCAAAACCATTTGTCAAGCGAACACGCGCAACCTTACGCATAGCTGAGTTAGGTTTTTTAGGCGTAGTTGTATAGACACGGGTACACACACCTCGACGTTGTGGGCAAGATTCCAATGCCGGGACGTTACTTTTCTTTTTGGCGTCCACGCGAGGCCTTCTTACTAACTGATTAACAGTAGCCATTTATTGTTAACTCCGAACTTTAGCTTGAAATTATTTCGTATGCATAAGGAGGCCGGATTCTATATAGGTCTAACAGGTTTGTCAAGTTCAAACCTGCTAGATGATGTAATTTTAAATGAGATAATTTTATCTAACGACAATATGAACATAATACTGCCATTATCTCATTCCAATCAAATCTCCTAATGAACCGAAATCTCCTAATGATCGCGCTTGTCTGCATCTGCATTAAGTGCTTCACTCAATGCATGTTCTACATCACTCGCTGTTACCACATGTGGAGACTGCTCACCCGCTGCAGCTCTTGCACGCTTTGCCTTGCGATTTAAATGGTAGGTATAACCCGTCCCAGCAGGAATTAGTCGCCCAACCATTACGTTTTCCTTAAGACCTCTTAATTCATCTACCTTGCCACTTACAGCGGCTTCAGTCAGAACTCTTGTTGTTTCCTGGAATGATGCTGCTGAGATAAACGATTCCGTTGCCAATGAAGCCTTCGTGATACCCAATAGTATTGGAGTTCCACGTGCTGGAAGTTTATCCTCAGCAATCAGCTTATCATTCTCCTGCAGCATGGCTGTGTCTTCAACTTGCTCGCCCAGAAGGAATTTCGAATCACCAACAAACGTAATAATACGTTTTCGTAACATCTGACGAACAATCGTTTCAATGTGCTTGTCGTTAATCTTCACGCCTTGCAGACGATATACGTCTTGTACTTCATTGACAATATAGTTTGCCAAAGCACCTACACCCAGCAATCTTAAAATATCATGCGGATTGGGTGGGCCATCAGCAACAGTTTCCCCACGTGCAACGTGCTCACCTTCAAACACAGAAATATGACGCCATTTCGGTATCAATTCTTCATGTGATTTATTCTCTGACTCAGTGATAATCAAGCGTCGTTTACCCTTGGTTTCTTTGCCAAAGTTAATCAACCCTGATACTTCAGCCATAACAGCTGAATCCTTAGGTTTTCTGGCTTCAAATAAGTCTGCTACGCGTGGCAAACCCCCTGTAATATCGCGGGTTTTCGATCTTTCCTGCGGGATACGAGCAATAACGTCGCCCACTCCAACATTGTTTCCATCTTCAAAATTAATAATCGCATCAACCGGAAGATAATATTGCGCAGGCACATTTGTGCCGGACAAGAATATCTCCTCCCCTTCATCCGACACTAATTTTACCATAGGACGCATATCACGTCCCGCAAGACTACTACGCTGTTTGGCGTCAATAACAACAATATTACTCAAGCCTGTCAGCTCATCAGTTTGACGATTCATGGTTATACCTTCTACCAGATCGACAAATTTAAGCTTACCACTTACCTCGGAAATAACAGGATGAGTATGTGGATCCCACGTTGCAATAACTTGGCCTGCATCAACTGATGAATGATCGTGTACTGAAATCACCGCACCGTAAGGCAATTTATAGCGCTCACGCTCTCGTCCGAACTCATCAGCAATTGTTACTTCGCCTGAACGTGATACGGCAACAAGATTGCCGTTTGCATGCGTTACTGTCTTGATGTTATGCAGTCTAATAACACCTTTATTTTTGATTTGAATGTTATTAGCAGCAGTTGCTCGCGAAGCGGCCCCACCAATGTGGAAAGTTCGCATGGTCAGCTGCGTGCCCGGTTCACCGATTGATTGTGCGGCAATAATACCCACAGCCTCACCAGTATTAACCAAATGTCCACGTGCCAAGTCACGACCATAGCAATATGCGCATAAACCAAAACGGGTTGTGCAAGATATTGGTGAACGAACGAGAACCTGATCGATACCCAATTTTTCCAAGCGATCAACCCACTCTTCATCAAGTAAAGTTCCTGCTTTAACAACGGGTTCATTTTGATTGGGAATAAAGACATCTGTCGCCACAACGCGACCAAGAACTCGTTCATGCAATGGTTCAACAATATCGCCGCCTTCAATCAACGGCTGCATCAGCACACCATTTTCAGTGCCGCAATCAAGCTCAGTGATGACTACATCTTGTGCAACGTCAACGAGTCGTCGCGTCAGGTAACCCGAGTTCGCTGTTTTTAATGCCGTATCTGCCAAGCCTTTACGAGCACCGTGAGTAGAAATAAAGTATTGGAATACATTTAATCCTTCACGGAAATTTGCCGTAATCGGAGTTTCAATAATCGAGCCATCAGGTGCAGACATCAAACCACGCATCCCAGCAAGCTGTTTAATCTGTGCTGCCGAGCCACGAGCTCCAGAATCAGCCATCATGAAAATCGGGTTAAATGAATCTTGTTTAACTGTTTTTCCATTTCTGTCTGTGATTTCTTCTGTAGCGATATTGGCCATCATTGACTTGGCAACCATTTCAGTGGTGCGTGACCAAATATCAATGACTTTATTGTATCTTTCGCCATTTGTGACCAGACCTGAACGGAATTGGGATTCAATTTCACGAACTTCATTATCTGCCTGTTCAATAATCACTGCTTTATCTGCTGGAATCTGCATGTCTTCGATTCCAATTGACGCGCCAGCCCGAGTGGCATATTTAAAACCTGTGTACATGAGCTGATCAGCAAAGATTACTGTTTCTTTAATCCCGTAATTTCTGTAACAACCATCAAGCACTTTTGATATAGCTTTTTTAGTCATTGGTTTATTAATTTGAGAAAAAGGCATGCCCTTTGGTAGAATATCCGAGAGAATTGCTCGTCCAACTGTCGTTTCAACCAGCTCATAACCGAGTGGATGTTCCGATTTGTCAGCTGGCATGCGAATTTTTACTTTTGCATGAATATCAACGATATCATCTTCATAAAAATTCTGTGCTTCTTGAGTACTTCCAAATACTTTACCTTCACCTTTTGCGTTAATTCGCTCACGAGTCAGATAGTACAAACCTAAAACCACGTCTTGACTAGGTACAATAATCGGTTCACCACTTGCGGGTGATAAAATATTATTTGTAGACATCATCAATGATCGGGCTTCGAGCTGAGCCTCAATGGTCAATGGAATGTGTACGGCCATCTGATCGCCGTCAAAGTCAGCATTGTATGCAGTACAAACCAATGGGTGTAATTGAATGGCTTTGCCTTCAATCAGCACAGGTTCAAAAGCCTGAATCCCCAATCTGTGCAATGTTGGTGCACGGTTTAACAGGATTGGATGTTCGCGGATAACATCTTCTAGAACATCCCATACAACAGCCTCCTCACGATCAACCATCTTTTTGGCAGCTTTAATCGTGGTAGCCAGTCCGCGGAACTCAAGCTTACTAAATATAAATGGTTTGAACAGTTCGAGTGCCATTTTTTTAGGCAATCCGCATTGGTGCAAGCGTAATGTAGGGCCTACAACGATAACTGACCGTCCAGAGTAATCTACCCGCTTTCCAAGCAAATTCTGACGAAAACGGCCTTGCTTGCCTTTTATCATGTCAGCAAGAGATTTTAAAGGGCGCTTGTTTGTTCCTGTGATAGCACGTCCACGTCGACCATTATCAAGCAATGCGTCAACTGACTCCTGAAGCATGCGTTTTTCATTGCGCACAATAATGTCTGGCGCATTCAAATCCAAGAGCCGCTTCAAACGATTGTTTCGGTTAATAACACGACGGTATAAATCATTCAAATCAGATGTTGCGAAACGACCGCCATCCAAAGGAACTAACGGACGTAAATCTGGTGGCAACACAGGCAGGACATTCATGATCATCCATTCTGGTTTATTGCCCGATTCAAAAAACGCCTCCAGCAATTTAAGTCGTTTGGTAATTTTTTTAATTTTGGTTTCAGAATTGGTAATTGGCAACTCTTCACGCAATGATTTAATTTCTTCTTCCAAATCTATTTGACGTAACAAATCGCGGATTGCCTCAGCACCCATACGAGCATCAAATTCATCACCATATTGCTCAATTGCATCGAGGTAGACTTCATCATTCAGTAATTGTCCTCGTTCCATTTCGGTCATACCTGGATCAACCACAACAAATGCTTCAAAATATAAAACGCGTTCAATATCTCGCAGTGTCATGTCCAGCAATAATCCTATGCGGGAAGGCAGGGATTTCAAGAACCAAATATGTGCAACAGGGCTCGCCAGCTCAATATGTCCCATGCGCTCACGTCTAACTTTGGCCTGCGCCAGTTCAACTCCGCATTTTTCACAAATAACTCCACGATGTTTGAGGCGTTTATATTTGCCGCACAAACATTCATAGTCCTTAACCGGCCCAAATATTTTAGCGCAAAATAAGCCATCGCGCTCGGGTTTGAACGTTCTATAATTAATCGTCTCTGGCTTTCTCACTTCGCCAAAAGACCAAGAACGCACTTTCTCAGGTGACGCTATATTGGTCGTAATTTTATCAAATTCTTCACTTTGACCTTGTTGCTTGAGTCGCCCAAGCAAATCACTCATTACTATAGTAGCCAAGGTTGTGCCTCCAAAAATAGTCAGTCAGAACACCCGTCACGCATCCTAACATTGTTGCGCGACGGCAGGTGGTGTTACACGCAAGATAATTAGTCGTGATCCAGTTCGATATCAATACCAAGAGCACGAATTTCCTTGAGCAATACATTGAAGGATTCTGGCATACCTGGATCCATACGATGGTCTCCATCGACAATATTTTTATATATCTTGGTTCGTCCTCCAACGTCATCCGATTTAACAGTTAACATTTCTTGCAACGTATAAGCAGCACCATATGCCTCAAGCGCCCAGACCTCCATTTCCCCAAAGCGTTGTCCACCAAACTGTGCTTTACCACCCAATGGTTGTTGAGTGACTAGACTGTACGAGCCGGTAGAACGGGCATGCATCTTATCATCAACCAAGTGATTCAGCTTGAGCATATACATATACCCAACAGTAACAGGGTTATCGAACTTTCTTCCAGTTCGTCCGTCAATCAGTCGAGTTTTTCCGTCTAATGGCAGTCCAGCCAGTTCCAGCATTGCTTTTATTTCAGACTCATTTGCTCCATCAAAAACTGGCGTTGCCATTGGAACACCACCACGAAGATTGTTAGCAAGCGTTAGAACATCATGATCACTAAAAGATTCCAGTTCAACACGCTTCTGTCCATCATGATTGTAAATTTTCAGCATGAATTCTTTGATTTCAGCTACAGGACGTTTTTTGTCCAGCAGTTCAGCTATACGATGACCTAATCCTTTGGCTGCCAGTCCCAAATGCGTTTCCAACACTTGGCCAATATTCATCCGTGATGGTACGCCTAGTGGATTAAGTACGATATCTACTGGTGTGCCATCTTCCATATAGGGCATATCCTCCATGGGAACAACTATGGAAATAACCCCTTTATTACCATGTCGACCAGCCATTTTGTCGCCAGGCTGAATACGACGTTTAACTGCCAGATATACTTTAACAATCTTCAATACGCCTGGCGCCAAATCATCACCTTGAACTATTTTTTTACGACTATCATTGAATCGTTTTTCAATTTCTTTCGCCAGCGATTCCAATTGCTTGGATGACTGCTCTAGCTGTTGACTGATTACATCATCTTCCAGTCGCACATCAAACCATTTATCACGAGTAGTTTTGTTAAGATATTCCTCTGTAACTTTAGATCCAGGCTTCAACCCACCAGGACCGCCAGTCGCAACCTTATCCATCAACAGCGTAAATACGCGGTTATAAATATCTTCTTCACGAATTCTGCGCTCATCAATCAAATCCTTTCGGACAGCGGCAAGATGTTCTTCCTCAATACTCTTTGCCCGTGCATCTTTTTCAAGACCATCACGTGTAAAGACCTGAACATCAATGATAGTACCATTCATGCCAGAAGGAACCCGCAGGGAAGAATCTTTCACATCGGAAGCTTTTTCGCCAAAAATAGCGCGCAACAGTTTTTCTTCAGGGGTTAATTGTGTTTCGCCTTTAGGCGTAACTTTACCAACCAAAATAGCACCCGCGCTAACTTCAGCACCAATATATACCACGCCGGACTCATCAAGACTCGCCAAAGCAGATTCACCAACATTTGGAATGTCCGCTGTGATTTCTTCCGTTCCTAATTTTGTGTCACGGGCAATACAGGTCAACTCTTCAATATGAATCGTAGTAAAACGGTCATCCTGAACAACACGCTCAGAAATAAGAATCGAATCTTCAAAGTTGTATCCATTCCACGGCATAAATGCCACTAACAGATTTTGTCCAAGAGCAAGTTCACCCATATCCGTACAAGGACCGTCTGCCATTATATCACCACGACTAATACGATCACCCTGATTTACAATCGGAATTTGATTAATACAGGTATCCTGATTGGAACGGAAGTACTTGGTCAGATTATAAATATCTACACCCGTCTCTCCAGCCGTAGTTTCATCATCATTGACGCGCACAACAATACGTGATGCATCAACCAGGTCAATAATACCACCCCGTTTAGCTACAACACAGACACCAGAATCAGACGCAACTGTACGCTCCATCCCAGTCCCAACCAGCGGCTTTTCAGCACGCAATGTCGGAACAGCCTGTCGCTGCATGTTTGAACCCATCAATGCACGATTAGCGTCATCGTGCTCAAGAAATGGGATCAGTGATGCGGCAACAGATACGATCTGCTTGGGCGATACGTCCATATAATTAATTTTATCAGGCGTTGTTAACGAGAACTCATTTTCATGTCGACAAGGCACTAAGTCAGCAATGATATTGCCTTTGTCATCAAGAGCAACATTTGATTGAGCAATGTATTGATCAACCTCTTCAATAGCTGATAAATATTCAATAATATCGGTCACTCTACCATCAATTACTTTTCTGCATGGCGTTTCAATGAAACCATAATTATTAGTTCTTGCATAAACTGACAAAGAATTAATCAAACCAATGTTTGGTCCTTCAGGCGTTTCAATCGGGCAAACACGACCATAATGGGTTGTATGCACGTCACGTACTTCAAAGCCAGCTCTTTCTCGCGTCAAACCACCTGGTCCTAAGGCAGAAACACGTCGTTTATGTGTAATTCCAGACAATGGATTAACTTGATCCATAAATTGTGACAACTGGCTTGAGCCAAAAAACTCCTTAACAGCAGCAGAAACAGGTTTTGCGTTAATTAAGTCTTGCGGCATAAGATTATCTGATTCAGCAAGGCTCAAACGTTCTTTAACTGCGCGTTCAACTCGTACCAGACCAACTCTGAATTGATTCTCAGCCATTTCACCAACACTACGTACTCGTCTGTTCCCCAAGTGATCAATGTCATCTACCATGCCATTGCCATTACGAATCGCAATCAATGTCTGTATTACAGCAAGTATATCTTCTTTCGTTAAAGTACCTGGACCAGTATCTTCTTTACGACCTACCCTACGGTTGAACTTCATGCGTCCAACAGCCGATAGATCATATCTCTCTTCAGCAAAGAATAAATTTTTAAATAAAGCTTCAGCTGCTTCCTTGGTTGGTGGTTCACCAGGTCGCATCATTCGATATATTTCAACCAATGCTTCAAGCTGTGAAGAGGTGGGATCAATTTTTAGTGTGTCAGATATATATGAACCATGATCCAAATCATTGGTATAAATCATGTCAAACTCATGTATACCACGTTGAGTCATGGAATCCAGGAGATCATTAGATATTTCATCATTCGCTTTCGCAAGCAATTCGCCAGTCAGAGTATCAACAATAGTCTTAGCCAGCACTTTACCAATAAGGTAATCACGAGGAACGATGAGGTCCTGCATGTTACTTTTTTCCATTGTTTTAATATGGCGTGCGGTTACGCGACGACCTTGCTCGACAATAACTTCACCTGTACTAGGTACAATAATATCAAATAATGCAATTTCGCCACGCAAGCGCGCAGGTATAAGATCTATATGGAACTCACCGTTTTTAAGATGGCATGATGTTGATTCAAAAAATTCAGACAAAATTGTTTGGGTATCATATCCTAAAGATCGCAACAATATGCTAACAGGTAATTTTCGACGGCGGTCAATCCGCACAAAAACACAGTCTTTTGGATCAAACTCAAAATCGAGCCATGAGCCACGATAGGGAATAATACGGGCAGAATATAATAATTTACCAGATGAATGAGTTTTTCCTCGATCATGTTCGAAAATCACACCGGGTGAACGGTGTAATTGCGATACAACAACTCGTTCTGTACCGTTAATTACAAATGTACCCACATCAGTCATCAGAGGAATTTCACCCATGAAAACATCTTGCTCACGAATATCTTTAATTGGCTTTGGATCGCCAGAGGCTTCTTTGTCAAGAACGATTAAACGTATTTTAACGCGTAGTGGTGCCGAATATGTTAAACCTCTTAGCTTACATTCTCGCACATCAAAAGCATGCTCACCTAACTTATAACTGACATACTCCAATCGGGCATTTCCAGAAAAACTATTAATTGGAAATACAGATGTAAATGCAGAATGCAATCCCGTTTTTTTGTAACTATCAATATCTGCGTCAGTTTTTAAAAAATCTCTATATGATTTTAGCTGAATTTCAAGCAGATTCGGGATTTCCATCTTATCAGCCTGTCTACCAAAGCTCTTACGAATTCGTTTTTTCTCAGCATGCGGATATTTGATAGCATGCGAATCTTGTATGTTAGAAACGGATACGGCCATGGCGGTTCCTCTATAAATTATTGATGTGTTCAAACACGTAAACCCAGCCATGAAGACATGGCTGGGTCATATAACACGAATTACAAAAACTATTTAATATCGACAGAGGCACCAGCTTCTTCAAGCTGCTTTTTAATATCAGCTGCGTCAGATTTAGACACGGCTTCTTTAACTGTAGACGGTGCGCCTTCTACTAAATCTTTAGCTTCTTTCAAACCAAGACCAGTAATTGTGCGGACAACTTTAATCACGCCAACTTTGTTCTCGCCAAAACTTTTCAGAATGACATCAAACTCAGTTTGTTCTTCGACTGCAGCAGAAGCAGCAGCAGGTCCTGCAACAGCTACAGAAGCAGAAGCGGCAGAAACATTAAATTTTTCTTCCATTGCTTCGATTAATTCAACAACTTCCATTACAGACATATTCGAAATCGTTTCAAGGATCTCATTTTTTGATACAGCCATTTCTAGCTCCTAAGTTAAAATTTATTTAAAGATTATCTAGTTAACCTGCTTTTTGCTCTTTGATTGCAGCCACTGTACGTACCAGTTTGGCGTGAGGCTCTGCAAGCGTTCGAACCAATTTCTCAACAGGGGCTTTCATAACATACATAAGCTTCGCGATCGCTTCATTCCGTGTTGGCAAGCTAGCAACTGCATCAAGATGTTCAATGCCATATACCTTACCACTAACGGACAGAGCCTTGATTTTAAGCTTATCAAATGTTTTGGAGTACTCCTTGAGCAAACGTGCAGCGTCGCCTGGTGCTTGCATGGATAATGCTACAAACAAGGGACCTACTAGCAAATCACTTAAACAGGAGAAATCTGTTTTCTCAAATGCTCTGCGAGTTAGTGTATTTGGCACCACACGCAAATATACATCCGCTTTACGAGCCGCAGCACGAAGTTGAGTCATTTGATTAACAGTTAAGCCACGATAATCAGCAACTACTGCTGAAATAGCCTTGGAAGCAACTGCAGTCACCTCTTCAACAACGGCTTTTTTTGCAGCTAAAGTTAAAGTCACGTTACTGACCTCCTAAGTTGTGCAAATCACAAGGATTTGACAGTTATGGTGGCCGTCTCAGAAGGAACTTCAGAGCCGGTTCACCGTCTGCGCAGGAAATTAAGCTTACGCACCTGCGGTCTTCGACAGCATCGAACCAATGTCTTTGCCGTGAATTTTTAAAATGGTTAAATATATTACACGGAAATTGATGCAAGATCAATAGGTAACCCGGGGCCCATTGTTGTGGACAAGGTGACCTTCTTAATATACATACCTTTAGATGAAGCGGGTTTCGATTTTTTCAGGTCAACAAGTAACGCCGCAATATTTTCAATTAAATCATCTGCAGTGAAATCGGCTTTACCAACAGTACAATGTATAATTCCGTTTTTATCAGTTCTATAACGTACTTGACCAGACTTGGCATCGTTTACGGCTGCTTCAACGTTCATTGTGACTGTGCCTACTTTTGGATTAGGCATCAACCCTCTTGGGCCAAGAATTTGACCAAGTTGTCCAACAATACGCATAGCGTCAGGTGTCGCTATCACTACGTCAAAATTCATTTGACCAGCTTTTATTTGTTCGGCCAGATCTTCAAAGCCAACTAAATCAGCGCCTGCGTTTTTAGCTTTAATCGCATTATCACCTTGGGCAAAAACAGCAACCCTCACAACTTTACCAGTTCCTTTAGGTAAATTAGTTGAGGAGCGCACAACCTGATCTGATTTACGTGGATCTACACCAAGATTTACACTAATATCAACACTTTCTCTAAATTTGGTGCTTGCAAACTCTTTGAGAATAACAATTGCATCATTGGCTTTATATTGTTGGCCAACCACTATTTTTTCTCTCATTTTCTTTTGTTTTTTATTTAACGCTGCCATGATAAATCCTCACTCAGAACCTTCGACTTCCAAACCTTCAACCACAATACCCATACTGCGCGCTGTACCTGCAATGCTGCGAACTGCGGCATCTAAAGTAGCTGCTGTCAAATCAGGCTCTTTTGCTTTGGCAATTTCTTCCAGCTGAGCACGTTGAAGCGTTGCAACTTTTTTGGTGTTTGGTGTAGCACTGCCACTTTTGAGACCGGCAGCTTTTTTAAGCAACACAGAAGCAGGTGGAGTTTTGGTAACAAAGGTAAAGCTTCGATCGCTGTATGCAGTAATTACAACAGGAATAGGCAAGCCTGGTTCCAAATGTTGAGTTGCAGCATTGAATGCCTTACAAAATTCCATGATATTCAGACCACGTTGGCCTAATGCTGGCCCAATTGGTGGACTTGGGTTTGCTTTTCCTGCTGGAACTTGCAGTTTTACATATGCTTCTACTTTTTTAGCCATTACGACTCCTCATTGGGTATAACACCATTTCATTATAAATTACTTTGGCTCCCCGGTTACTTTCACTTGAAATTATGTTTTTTCTACTTGACTAAATTCTAGCTCTACAGGTGTTGATCGCCCGAATATCAGAACAGCAACACGCAATCGGTTTTTTTCAAAATTAACTTCTTCAACAACACCGTTAAAATCTACAAATGGGCCATCTTTAACTCGTACAACCTCGCCTGGCTCAAACAATACTTTTGGCCTTGGCTTCATTACGCCATCTTCAACGCGCTGCATTATCGCTTGAGCTTCTTTGTCAGATATGGGTGTTGGTGTCTGACTGGTCCCGCCAATAAAACCTAAAACTCTAGGTATTGCACGAACCATGTGCCAAGTTTCATCGTCCATGACCATATTAACCAAAACGTAGCCCGGAAAAAATTTCCGTGTACTTTTACGCTTTTGGCCAGCTTTCATTTCGACAACATCTTCGGCTGGAACTACAACTTCACCAATCTTGCTTTCAAGATGATGGTGTTGGGCGCGCGCTGTTATTTCGCGCATGACAAACCCTTCATATCCTGAATAGGCATGTACAACATACCACTGTTTAGATTTTTGATCTTCCACGGTCATATCAACCCAAGTGTGTTATTTTACCTATAGCCCACATCATTCCTGAATCTATTCCCCAGAGAACGAACCCTGTAACCGTCACCATAATCATAACGATTGATGTTGTCTGTATAGTCTCCTGGCGACTAGGCCAGACGACCTTTTCTAATTCAATCTTGGCTTCTGTGGCAAACAGATATGCTTGCTTCCCTTGCGGGGTCAAGAAACCAAATGCAAGTGTTAACACCAACCAACCAATCCAAACCAGCGCCATTACAGGTGCCGAGAAATGAAAATAATACGTTCCAAAAAATGCTGCGGCGGTTACCACTACAACTGCTAACCAAGCCATGTATTCACGAAAATTTAATCTGGAATTAAGTGTGGTTTTCATAGTTTTCAGATAGTTGGCAGGCCAGGAGGGAATCGAACCCCCAACCTGCGGTTTTGGAGACCGCCGCTCTGCCAATTGAGCTACTGGCCTGTATTTCAGGTGTGAAGTATACTCCCTTCACACCACGATTTGTTTTACTCTATGATCTTCGCAACAACACCCGCGCCTACTGTGCGGCCGCCTTCGCGAATAGCAAAACGCAAGCCTTCGTCCATTGCAATTGGCGCGTGCAAGTTAACAACTAATTGAACGTTGTCTCCTGGCATAACCATTTCAATGCCTTCAGGCAAATCACATGTACCTGTTACGTCCGTTGTTCTGAAATAAAACTGTGGACGGTAACCATTGAAGAACGGCGTATGACGACCGCCTTCATCTTTTGACAGAACATATACTTCTGCTTCAAATTTTGTGTGAGGCTTAATCGAGCCAGGCTTAGCCAAGACTTGTCCACGCTCAACGTCATCACGCTTGGTTCCACGCAGCAACACACCCACATTATCACCGGCACGACCTTCATCCAGTAACTTGCGGAACATTTCCACACCTGTACAGGTTGACTTCACCGTATCACGGATACCAATGATTTCAACTTCTTCACCAACTTTAACAATCCCACTCTCGACTCGGCCTGTTACTACAGTTCCGCGTCCAGATATGGAAAATACATCTTCGATGGGTAACAGGAAGGCCTTATCAATATTACGCACTGGTTCTGGAATATATACATCCATCGTTTCAACCAGCTTTTCAATTGATGGAATACCAATTTCGCTGGTGTCCCCTTCCAATGCTTTTAGCGCTGAACCCACAATAATTGGGGTATCATCACCAGGGAAATCATAGGACGTCAATAAATCACGAACTTCCATTTCAACTAATTCTAATAATTCCGCATCGTCTACCATGTCGGCTTTATTTAAATATACAACCAGATAAGGCACACCAACCTGACGAGACAATAAAATATGTTCGCGTGTTTGTGGCATCGGACCATCAGCTGCAGATACAACCAATATTCCACCATCCATCTGAGCCGCACCAGTAATCATGTTTTTTACATAATCAGCATGTCCTGGACAATCAACATGAGCATAATGCCTGTTAGCTGATTCATACTCAACGTGAGCAGTAGAAATGGTGATACCACGTGCACGTTCTTCTGGTGCCGCGTCAATTTGGTCGTAAGCTTTTGCTGTACCACCATATTTTTTCGCCATGATTGTCGTAATTGCTGCTGTCAATGTCGTCTTACCATGATCAACGTGACCAATTGTGCCTACGTTAAC
>JABDAB010000008.1:0-596 GCA_013289415.1 Gammaproteobacteria bacterium | reverse complement strand
GCTGTACCACCATATTTTTTCGCCATGATTGTCGTAATTGCTGCTGTCAATGTCGTCTTACCATGATCAACGTGACCAATTGTGCCTACGTTAACGTGCGGTTTTTTACGCTCAAATTTTTCCTTAGCCATCGAAAAATCTCCCCGTTTTTTAGTTTGTTATTGTATGGTGCCTACAGCTGGAATCGAACCAGCGACCTCTTCCTTACCAAGGAAGTGCTCTACCGCCTGAGCTATGTGGGCTTCATGTGCATATACCTTGGATGCAAACAGCCATTCCCTAAAACTTGGAGCGGGTGGTGGGAATCGAACCCACACAATCAGCTTGGAAGGCTGAGGTTCTACCTTTGAACTACACCCGCTTATCTTCTTTACTTTTCTTTAATACTGGTGGAGGGGGAAGGATTCGAACCTTCGAAGGCTGAGCCGTCAGATTTACAGTCTGATCCCTTTGACCGCTCGGGAACCCCTCCAAAAAGAACGCTATTTTCTTTCATGCGACATCTAAAGTCAATAGATTTAACCATGTTGGTTAAATTAATTTGATACATCTATTAACAATAGCCTAATACTTAGATGGTGCTGGCACCAGGAATC
>JABDAB010000007.1:46768-53479 GCA_013289415.1 Gammaproteobacteria bacterium | reverse complement strand
AGCCGTCTTTATCTTTAATCCTGTATAAATTTGTTCGAAAATTTCTTGCTTTGATACACTAGGGAGGTTACTCATTTCAATATTTTGCAGATCTTCTACTTTCCAAGTGCCAGTGTTTTTTTGATACATGATACCTATTGTGTGCACTTCACTACTCAAAGCAAATACAAAAGCATTTTGTGGTGTATCAATGTCCTTTACTGCAGCTTCATAGCGTTCCAGCCATGCCTCTAGATCAGTTTTTGAATAATTGCCAGCTTCGAGTTCGCAAGTTACCAATCCTCCGTTTTGATAAATTTCCTCAGTAGAGGCAATAGCAGATATTTTGTAAATATCTCTAAGACGAGAAAAACCTAGAAGATCTTTTTGAATCAGTGCACTTTGAAAAGTGAACATGCTTTCTAAGAATGCTAATAAATTAATAAGATAACGCTCTTCTGACGACAGCGACACATTGAATTTGGTTTTTTCTTTAATGCGCTGGATGGCGATTGCGAATGATTCTATGTCTAGTTCTGAAATCAGTTTTTTCCGCTCGTCAAATAGATGTGATTTTCCAAGAAGACAGGTTTCTATCCATCGGATGATGTAACCATGACAAGCGCCATCTAACTGGTAATCATGATAACCTAATCGATTCCACAGTTCTGAAATTTTATCATCTAATTTCATTTGGCAGCTCGTATCAATTAGGGGCTTCGACAGGGCAAATGTCAACAGACCCTAGAATTATAGTGGCTTATATTTTATTATATTTTATGAGAAATTGGCATGATTGCAGTTTAATAAAAGGTATGTGTTCATGATAAAACGGATGATGGTCAAATTGGTGTTGGCAATGCTGTTGGTGATGAGCCAAAATGTGTTCGCTGGAAGTGGTTTGCTGTTTAAAGTGTCGGCAACAGGCACACCTGCCAATGTGAGCATCACGTTGTGCTTGAATGGAAAAGGGCCTGTTAGTTGTCAAAATTATACTGTTTCTGCGTCTAGCTTAACAATAAGCCCTGTTATTTCGAATCATGTATACCCCTTCATTGGGATTAAAATCAACACACCCGGATATACCTTGGGCAATCTTGGGTTGGATTGTGCGCCGGGTTCGAATGGATATTGCCTGTTTTCCGCCAGCCAGTCCCAAGCCAAAACTATATCGTTGGTGGTGAATGGTGCACTCACGTTGTCCTCATCCCTTAATCCCAGCGTGTATAACCAGTCGGTGATATTTACTGCCGCGGTATCGCCAAACGATGCCACCGGAACGGTAACGTTTACTGACGGAGGAACCACCATAGGTAGTGGTACGTTGTCTTCTGGTATCGCAACCTTTACTACGTCAACTCTTACAGCAGGCACGCATAATATTGTTGCAACCTATGCTGGAGACAGTAATTTTGATGACAGTACGTCCAATACGGTAAGTCAAGTAGTCAATGTAGCCAATCAAGCCATCACCTACACCAGTACCGCACCGAGCGCCACGGTAGGCGGTGCAACCTATACGCCCACGGCGATATCGACGTCAGGCCTGACTGTGGCCATCACGGTTGATGCAAGCAGCAGTAGCATTTGCACCATCAGTGGAGGTGTGGTTTCATTTATCGCGGCCGGCACGTGTACGTTGGATGCGAATCAGGCCGGTAATTCAAACTACAATGCCGCAACGCAAGTGCAACAAGCCGTGACGGTAGTCACGCCAACACCAACAACAACAGTGGTTTACTCATCATCAAATCCAAGTGCCGCGTCAAGCTCTGTTACATTGAGTGCCAATGTGAGCTCAGATAATGGCACACCCAATTCAGGGACGGTTGGTTTTACATCGAATGGTAGCAGTATCAGTGGTTGCACAGAGGAATCATTGACTTCAGGTATTGCAACCTGCACAACCTCAATTCTTTCAACGGGTACTGATGCCATCGTTGCAACCTACACTGGCGGTTCTACTTTTGCTGCCAGTACGTCAGCCTCATTTAGCCAATCGGTTGTTGCCACAGTGACAGCGACGGTTCCAGCAGCGCCACAAGATGTCACAGCAATCCCAGGTAATGGACAAGTAGTTATCAACTGGTATCCTCCTGCCAATACAGGAGGCGCGGCTATTACGGGTTATACGGTAAAATACGGGACAACGGCCAGCGCTACGTATACGACCGCAGGATGCACGACATCTTCCGCATCGGGTTTATCATGCACCGTCAGTAGCGGCCTCACCAATGGAACGCCTTATACGTTTACAGTCGTTGCCAGCAATGCTGACGGCACAGGCCCTACGGCATTTTCAAGTTCTGTAACACCAGAATCAACACTGACGGCAAGCCCAGCTAACCTAGCACTCTCAGGACTCGGAAGTGGTGCCTCAAGAACCATTACCATCACAAATAATTCTGGAAGTCCTGTGATCATTGCTTCGGTGAGCACACCATCTCCTAGTCTTCCGTCGGGCACATCAATCAACACATCACAAGCCAATGCATGCGTTCCTGCATTGGAGCTCGCCAGTGGTGGTAGTTGTACAATTACCATAGCCCCAGGCTCAACTGTAACCTCAGGAGCAGGAAGCGCTTTATGTACAACTGGAATAGCACCTACGCCCAGTGTTATTACCGTAACGGACAATAATAGTGATACGGTATCCGCCAATGTTGTGGTTTTGGGATATGGTTGTCAGTATCAAGAGGGTTATCTTTTCTCAATAGACGACACAACACCCACGACTAGCAGTATTGGTGGTAAAGTGGTGACGTTGAGCGACCTAAGCAGCGGTATTGTCTGGAGTAGTGACACCGTCAGCATTTGGGGAATTGATGACGCATCTACTATCGGAAACCCAAGCCCTAATGCGTCATCTGGAGAGCCCGCCACATTAACCACAGGCCAGCTTAATTGTGATGCGGTCAATGATGGAGCATGTGCGACTAATAACGTGTACGTTCATTACGGAGCGGTTAGTAATGCCGTTGGTCTTTGTAAAGCTACTATCAGTGGTTATACCGACTGGTATTTGCCTTCTGTATGTGAATTAGGACCATTCGGCTCTACTGGTTTGAGTACAGGCAATTATCCCAGCCTTACAAACTCACAAACATGCACTACTGGCAGCACCAACATTCAAAATCAATTGGTAACCACGAGTATTGTCACTAATTTTAGCGTTGGCTTGTACTGGAGTCCTACCGAGGCCTCTAGCGGCCCCCAGGCCAGAGCGTGGCTCCAGTTCTTCGCGTCCACTGGCAGCGAGCAGGGCTTCTCCAATAAGGGTGGTCTCTTTAGTGTTCGTTGTTCTCGGGCTTTAACCTTTTAACCCTTTGCCTATTTTCTTTTGATTTTGACCCTGACCTTGCTCGTGCGATACTGCTGAGCAGGTTTGTTTTGTAGGATGTTGTTGATGGCATTACATACCCAGTTACCGGTTTATCGGGATCTAGTTCGATCTGTCTCCGTGCAATAAGTTTGTGCATTGAGCAAGATCTCTGGATCCCGCGGACAAGCCGCGGGACGTCGGGCTTCGACAGGGCAAATGTCAACAGCCCCTAATGTATTAATTACTTTGTTTGGAAATTAAAATTAAATGAAAACCTCCATAACATACAAGGTAGAAGTGGTTCCTTATAATCCACATTGGCCTGTTCTATTCAAAGAAGAGGCTAATCGTATTGAAAACGTTTTAAGCGCATGCATTAAAGAAATTTACCATATAGGTAGTACCAGCATTCCTGAAATGCCCGCAAAGCCAGTCATCGATATGATGTTGGTGTTTGATAATTTAGATGACATTAATTTAATTGCGGAAAAATTAACCCAATTAGATTATGGTCTTGTTCAGCGTCAAATAATCCCACATGTGAGTTTTTTTACAAAACGTCACGATCAGACAATTCGTTTTCATTTGCATATTCATGAAAGGGGAAGTCCTCAAGTAAATCGTCATGTAAACTTTAGAGATTACGTTATTCAACATCCAGACGTAGCTCGTGATTATGCGCAACTTAAGCTTGGGCTAGCTGAAAAATTTAATGATAAAACCGCATTTAAAGCATATTTTTCGTGGGTAGCCTCGATTCTAACCGATGATGATCCTGTTGAATATTATGTTGGATATGTCGATGGAAAGCCGGTTGTCAGGGGGTTATCTTGTTATTTTGCACAGGTTGCAGGGCTACATTGGTTATCAACAGTTCCTTCCGAACGCAGAAAAGGTTATGGTAAAGCTATGCAACAGTATCGATTAAAACGAGCAAAAGATCTTGGTTATCACATTTCTGTTTTACAAGCATCCACTGAAGGTTACCCATTATATCGACAATTAGGGTACAAAGAATGTGGCCATTTTTACGAGTATAAAAAATTAACATAATAGGCTCTTTCTATACTATAAAGTATAAAAAAGTGGGGTGCACTCAGCTAAAACCTTTCAATTTCAAGATAATTGGTCAAGACTTATACTAAGTTGATAGTATTGGTGATGACCATGAAAATCTACACGCTGAAGATAGTGCTACGCGGAATTAGTCCAATGTTATGGAGGCATAGAAACTTTTAATATTAGTAATGATGGTGCTATGGCACTTGCAGCAAATACCACGTTAAAATCTCTTAAGTTCGAAGGAGTAAGCATAGGCGTGGCTGGCTATAAAGCCCTGGCTGCTAATGCTACTCTGAGATCCATTAAAGGTATCGATTGGTTGAGAGATAATGGATGTCTCAATGCCTTCTTTAAAAATAAAACACTGATACACTGCTGTGCATGGCAGCAAGTAGAATGTGCAACAAATTTCAAGGTTAGATCTAGAGATATTGAATCCAGGAACAAAGTGCTTCTGAAAAATCAGCTGGATTTTCAGGTGTTCTCATCTATGTTAGAGACGAATCAACTTACATTTGACTTGCTCTGGTATGTCGGTTCTTTTTTGATTCCTGACAGTAATTTTTTAAAGCAAGCCATGGAAACAGCGAAATTTATATTTCCCAAATCAGTTTTATTGAAGCAGGATGTATTATCAATTAATGGTAAGGGTGGAAAACGCGGCATCCGTGTTTATCCACCATGGGACGCAACTATAAATCGCCAGGCTCAAAAAACCCAAAAATGGCAACGGGAGTATTTTTTAGATATCCCCGTAAATCATCAAATTGATTGTGGTCGTGTTCAAATGATGTTTAATGCTAAACCTTGAGCTAATTTAGAAATAAAAGACCGCCTAAGTTTTTGCGCGTGGGGCGATGATACTACTCACTAATAACCCGGAATAAGATATATAATCAACGTTATAACAAACCATGCAAGGTTAAATGAAATGCGCACTTTTATTTTCTATTTATTGATTACAACGTTAACGTTTGGGTTAGTCATGAATGAAGCATCTGCCAAGCGTTTTGGTGGAGGCCGAAGTTTTGGAGTACAACGCTCACAAAGCAGTCTTTTCTCCTCTCACACGCCACAAACTAAATCGTTTGGACAGCAAGTAAACACGCGCAAGTGGGGCGGTGTTCTGGGTGGTTTATTGGTAGGGGGATTATTGGCAAGCCTGTTCATGGGGCATGGTTTAGGCGCTGGCCTGTTATCCTGGTTAGCCATCGGGGCTCTTGGTTTGTTCCTAGTTGGTTTCATGCGAAAAAAAATGCAGCCTGGTTTTCAGTCTGCCTCGTCCAGCGCATTTAGAGAAAACAGATTTACAAAACCAACGGAATTTTGTACTGCGAACAATGGGAATAATTATTCAGGTTACCCCGCTGGGTTCGAGCCTGAAACGTTTTTGCGCGAAGCTAAAGTGACGTTTATTCGTTTACAAGTAGCCTATGATCAAAAAAACAAACGTGATCTGAGTGATTTTACTGCACCTGAAGTATTTGCAGAAATCGAGATGCAAATCAAAGAGCGTGGTGATGAACCCAATATTACTGACGTCATTGATTTGGAGGCTCAATTACTGGATGTTTCAAAACAAGCCGACTCGATGATAGCGAGCGTGCGCTTTACAGGTTCTATTAAAGAAAATAATGATCCTGTTATGCAATTGGATGAAATATGGCATTTCCGTCAATTTGTTGGTAACAGTAAATGGGTTGTTGGTGGTATTCAGCAAGAAATAGTAGAGCCACAATAGGTGGGCGAAGCCACCTAAGTTTCATGAAGTTGGCCTGCTAAAACAATTGAGAGATAAAAATGAGTCGATCCTTGCTACTACACCAACCAGGTTACAATCATGGCAAATCATCCCGCCCACACCAAATCTGCCTGCGCCCAAACATAGCGGATATGCTTCAGTTAATCACGTTTGTCGCTTAAGATCATATTCCGACGTTTAATTATTTCCTCGACATTTTTACTGCAATTCTGTTCCGGGATGACCAAGACCCAAGGCAGGTTTTTTCTTGTATAAAATGAATAAGCTGTATTAAGGCTTGTTTCAAAGGAGTCATCCAGCTGATGTACTATTGCAGGATTGAGATCAGCTGCTTTTACGCCCGTAGCAAATGCCGTTATGCAACCGAAAGTTTCTTGAGCAATACTCAGAAAGAGAAGCATTATCAGGAAACTGGAAAAAGCTTGTCTAAACGAGCCATTCAAGATGCCATGGTGTTTAGTAAAACAATAGAATTTCCATGACTATGCGATAGCATGTGACGGTCGATGCTGAAGCAGGTGTGATTAATTTGCCAAAAATCAAAAGAATCAAAACCAAACTACATAGAAAGTTTTCGGGAAAAATC
>JABDAB010000007.1:0-46668 GCA_013289415.1 Gammaproteobacteria bacterium | reverse complement strand
AGCATGTGACGGTCGATGCTGAAGCAGGTGTGATTAATTTGCCAAAAATCAAAAGAATCAAAACCAAACTACATAGAAAGTTTTCGGGAAAAATCAAAACGGTCACCATCAAACGCAACCCTTCGGGACATTATTTTGCCAGTGTTTTAGTTGAGGATGAGCTGGCATTGCCTATGGCATCCCCTGTTATTGCAGAACAAACGCTAGGGCTTGATGTTGGGGTCTTTTACTGGCTGCGACGTTTCCCGATGATATTCATGCGGTTGTTGCTATATCACCTCCGAGTAAAATCTTTGGTGGATTTCCTTATTCAAATAAACCGATGTGGATTTATAAAAATGTACCAATCACGCCATTTATTGGCGGACTTACTGGCGATCACGAAAGCCTGACTGAAGCTGAAGATCTTCTCAACGCCACAAAGCAAAATCTTATCCCGTTCCATGAAGGAACATACGATGATCCATATGAAATTACGCCGTTGTTTGTGGCTCGTTTGGAAAAATATCGTCACATTAGTGAAGCCACGGCAATTACAGTAGAAAACATACGATGCCCGCTTCTGGTTATTTCGTGTGGAGAGGATAAAGTACATCCTGCCAAATTACACGCACAATGGATCATGGATCGATTGAACAAATATAATTCCACTATTGAGAGAAAGCACATACACTTTCCCTCAGCAGGACACTCGCTTGGCACGCCCTATGAGCCAAAGATGGATTTGCCATGGCTGCTTGCAAAGGGTGATTTTTGGTGTTTCTCTGGAGGGAATATTCACGGCAATCATATTGCCGCCAAAGAAGGGTGGCAGGAAACGTTAAATTTTTTGGAAAAAGCATTAAAATGAGTAAAGTTGAGTTGAAAATCAAGCCGATCAATCAAGACGATTTTTCAGAAATGATTCCAAATGGGGTGTTTTTGCCAATATTGTGGTATCCCCATTGAGTTACCACTCCAATTATATTTCGATAAGATTGGAACAATTAATTCTTCGCATTTTTGTGCCCAATGTTGGGAATTTTCTGAATGATTAAGTAAGTTCTTGATCACTAATAGTATAAAAAACAATCGATCATTTCTTGGTGTAACAGGTGGATGCCATTCTAAACTTAAACCCTCCACTTTGGGTTTAATAGCAAGTTCCTTATTCCAGAGCCGACTATGATGGGCGCAAATATTTCGTATGTAAGTTAAGAAATGTAACCAATTGGTGAGTGTTTTAGGATGTAAGTTGTAAATTTTTTGTGCTATATTATGTTTGTCTTCGTTTTTCAATCCTTTATATAGAATTGAGAGGGATCCAAAAGATGTTATTTCGGTGGCCATCCATACAGGTAGCTTGGGGAAATCGTTATATTTTTCTTTAAAATGTTCTATAAAAGGCTCTCTTGAGCGAGTAATTTCTTGTTGGACTTGTGCAAGCCAACTGGCATGATCAAATTTATCATGGAAATTTCCGGCATTTTCAAGAGCAAATGCCCCATACTGGTGAGCAAGATGGTATGTAATATTTGTTCTAATTGATATTTCGACTCGCTCTAAAGCATCCATAACCAAAAGTCTTAACTTACGGTCAAATTCGTAGAGCTCAATTATATTATCCAACGTGGTATTTTTTTGAAAATTATCTGTAATTTTCCCAAAAGGATCCCTTTGTTTGAATGGAATCCAATATGCACTTAATCGATAATAATTGATGTTGGACAAGGAAGTCAGTGCTTGCTCATTATCATGAATAAGCAGGTCACGTTGGCTGAGTTTCTCTAGTTGCTCTTGATAGCTCAAAGGTGGTTTGGAGTATTTTATTTTTTCTGTCATTCCCGCGCTCTGAAATAAAAAAACCGCCAAGGTTACGCAAGAGTCGAAACTCTCTAGGCGTGGCGGTTATGTTATCTATTATTATACATAATAACTTGGTGGCATGCAAAATTAATTTTTTTGTTCCTATGAGTATACAACTGGCTATAACCGTTCTTGGACTGGTATCAGTAAACTGATGGAGGGATGCATAGCTTGTGCTATCCTGTTCGTACTCTCAATATAAAATTATGACAACTTATTGAATGTAAGGCACGTATGACAAAGATTAATGAGATAATATCTATACGAGAGTCCACCCATGAGGATGAAAATAATTTTCTTGGTGCAATGTATCGCAGTCAGGCGTCATTCTGAACGTAGTGAAAAAATCGCTAAGATTTTGTACTGATTCACAATTAGTACTAAAATATTTTGAAAATTTCCCCAAAACCTATTGACAGCTATTTTAAGCATCAATTTTGAATTTCTCTAAATCCATGTAAAACATTACACATAAGGCGTTTTTTAGATCGATGAAGATCTTGCAACAAAAATTTTGATTTTTTTGCTGCTTGATTGTGTTTGCGAAACTTGCAAATGAATTACAGATGGAATTCCATGTTTGTCATTTTCCACCGGGAACAAGTAAATGGAATAAGATCGAGCACCGTTTGTTTTCTTATATATCTACAAATTGGAGAGGTAAGCCGCTAATAAACTTACAAACAGTTGTGGAACTTATTGGAAATACAACTACTCAGACTGGATTAAAGGTTAAAGTGATCGTTGACCCTCGTACAATGAATTTCTTCCGGTTGCGCATCAATGGAATTGCTCATTTCTTCAATAATTGAACGGCTACGGTATTTATTTTGACTATAAATATCGCCCTCAAACGACTCATCAACCCAAGCCTGACTGGTTTGATAAATAGCCTCGTGCACGGTTTGTTTCTGGGTATCTGCTGCAAAAAAACGTTCAAATTCTGATTCAGAAAATCGCGCGTATTCAGGTCGTACCAAATTGAGGGTAAAAAATGTAATGATTTCATTCAAGGGGATAAAATTGACTGGCATTTTCGATGTATGCTGGGGCAGTTGATTCGGAAGACGCCTCAGTTCACTAAAAAGGGATCCTCCAGCTTTTTGTTGCAGTTCTTTAGTCAGTTTCATCGTGTATAACCCTCTTATGTTCCGCATGATCCGTTCGGGCTGATTCGGCTCGCGGAGCGGGAAATAATGTGTGGAGTCGGATCACATTTACCAAACTGTCGTCCCGGACATTAAGCGTTCCTAAGCGGCTGCGCTCGCCAAGGGACACTAAATTCCGGGACGACAAACCGCGGAATGTCATTGTCATACTATCAACATAACACCTATTTTTTTGAAATTGAGGAATTAGTGGATTGACCTTCATTTCTGCCTTCTTGCAGTGCTTTTTTGAAGTCGCTCATTTTTTTAGGAGCTACGTCTTCATATGCTTGAGAAGGCAAATTATTCTTTGAACTGGCGCCATGTAGTATGTCCATCAGTTTAGCATTGCCATTCAGGGAAGCAACGATAAGCATCTCGTGAGTTGGTTTCATGCCATGATTGATGAGTGTGCTCACTACATCAGTTTGGCCAGTGACACATGCGGAAAGGAGCATTTGTTCAGTTGGCTTTAAGGAGGCGTCTAAAAGAAATTGTATTGTAGTAGCATCACCCTCGACACATGCCCAATGTAATGCTGTTTTTCCCGTGTTATCCTCTAAATTAACATCAGCACTACTGTTAATTAATTTTTTTACAACCGTTGAGCGACCAGCCTTGGCTGCATAAATCAACGCCGTCTCTCCATTTATATTTTGATAATTCATATCAACCTGATGTTCAATGAATAAATCAACAACGTTTAGACTTCCCACATAACTTGCTTGCATCAATGGTGTCGCATTTTTTTTTGGTTGATTAAGATCAAGGCCAAATTTAATATTTGATTGAATCCATTGGGCATCATCTCGATTGATGGCATATTCAAACTGAGTGATTCCATCTTCATAAACAGTTTTCAATCGAGATGGGTCATGCAAATTAAGCCAAGTTTGGGTTGCTTGCATTGATACAAAATTATTTTCAACGTTTTTTGCTTGTTTATTCGTAGTATAAAAATTGGTTTCCAGAACAAGTCCATTTTTTTGTTCATAACTTAAAAGCAAAGCATCAGCCAACTGGCTTGTATCCGTATATACCTTTTCAGGTAAACGATTAGGGTCAATGAATATCCAATGTTTCGCGTTAGAATCATAATTAAGATTAACAACATGCTTATTACTGTGTAAAATCAGTGCGAAGGAATTTTCGCTTACTAGTTGTTCCAACATAGTAAGATACTGCGCTAATTCATCTCGATTGTAAGCACCTGAATAACGTTTAATAAGGACAGGTACATTGTCTTCTGAGGACAATGAAAGAGGAAGGATCAGTTGCATGGTTTTAGCAGTATCTTGAAGGAAAACTCTGTCTGGTTCCTCAAATAAATGCTTATATTTTTCTGTGTGTTGATATAAAGCGATTCCATCAAACAATGCGTGCATATTTATAATGTCTTCCATCATTTTTTTTGCGGCATCTAATTTACCTTCTTGAAATACACGTTGTTGAGTTTTTCTTAAATGAGCAAAATCACTTCTAAAGTGGTCTAATGGCGTGCTTGCTATGGTAATCAATCGATCTTCAAATGTTTTCATGTCATTTGCTAAAAATGCTTGCATGGCCATATGGCTTAAACCGTTACAAAAGCCCTTAGTTGAAAGATCGTATCCATTGGCTTTCATACGATTGACATACCAACGTTGGCCATCCATTGGTCCCTGTAAAAAAACCGCCAAGATACTAGCATCGTAAATTTCATTGATAACTGCCGTTATTCCTTCATTGATGGCTTCAATTTGTTTGGATGCATTTTTTTTCTGTTGAATTTTTTCTTTGCAGAATAATCCATTTTTTAATGTTTCGGTTCCTATAATCAATGTGTTATAGGATGCATTATCCTCCGCACTGTACTCATCAACACCGCACGCAACAGCTGTTTCTAGTAATGACAGCAATTTCTCAGGATTTTCAATGAGCTCCTGTTTGTTTTGTAAAAACTTGATTTCATCATTAGATAGTTTCATTTTATTCAGAGAAGTAATCCATGTTTGTTTAACTATAGCACATATGAATCTAGCGGTTTTGCTATTTTTAACGATGTTGCGTATATTAATATCGGTGAAGTTTTAGTGTATTGCCCAAAGGATCCTAGTGGATTGTGGATTAATTGCAAAGTAGCGGAGACCTTAAATTCTCGGAATACAGAAAAGATGCGCGAGGGTTATATTTTAGGTGTATTGAATTCCCGTGGCGTTCATCCAATTGATCCTACTGGAAAGCCAGAAAAAGAAATTGCTATAAAATTTAGGCAAAAAGCTCAAGAAGTTGAAAATGCGGGATTTCAGCGTTTCTCCGTTACTCTTAAAAAAATTGCAGATAACTATGATCGTGAGGCCGAAAGAATTATTTTGAGATTTACGTAACTGTTGTTAGCAGTGGTTACAGCGGATCCAATAGACGAAATAACATACGAGGTTTGCTCATTATTCTCGGATTAAGTCTTATTTATAAGTGACTTGAAGTTAATATTTTTGCAGCGCCCGCTGCGGAATGTTTAGGAATTTGAGCCAGTATAATAAACTTTCGCGCATGAACGTGAGTGAAATGATTACGTAGATCTATTAGGTAACATCCTTATCAATTAACTTCTTCTTCCCTGATGCATGACGTTCACGTAAATCAATATCAATATATTTATCCGTCGTCAATGATGAACTATGACCGGCATCATCACGCACGTGCTCGCGCGGACGAATTTTCACATCGTCTGAAATACCCGTATGCCTTAACCAATGAACGGTTGCTGATTGAAGGCTATTCGCTTCCTCCACAAATCCATCGGTTTGCATTCGATTGACTGTATAATCAAAACAAAATTGAACAATATTTCGAATTTGGTTGGTGCTTGAAATAGCACCTGTGCCACGTTCTTTAGGAATTAACGGCGAATTATCATCTGGCGAGGGAAGGGTAATGAGGTTTAAATGCTTTCGCCATCGCTTCAATGAGGCAAGCATCGCATCACTTACCGTAATATTTCGCTGTTTATTCCCCTTGCCAACCGTTGTAAACCACCAATTATCATCATTATCTTTAGAAAAATGATTCATCTTAGGCTCCCATCGCGCAGAAGCCGTCAATTCTGAAATACGTAAATACATGCCATAAAGCGCACTCATAATGAATAAAGTACGTTCATACCTTTGAGGATTTTGGGCCGCCAATTGTTTGGCTGTCTCAATTACATAATCCCATTGTAATTCAGTTAATCGACGAATAATTGGAGCGCCTTGGTTTTTACGTAAAAAACGACTTTTTTGTCGAATTTGCAAAACAGGATTAAGTCCTGTTAGCCCCTCGATAATCAAGTAATTGAAGAAACTACCGAGCACTGAAAAAATTTCTTTAAAGGCTCTATCAGAAAATGAATATTCTTTAGGATCTGGATTAATGCCTTGACGAGCTTCAATTTTACTTACTGTTACAACAAAGGGTCTCCATGTACTATTTGGAACACGTAATCCATCTTGCTCTATAAAACGAGGTACTTTTGCTGTCGTAATCCAATGCAGAGGCGGGGATTTACAAAAATTTAAATACTCCTCCATATCAAGGCGAGACAACTTTAGAATAGATTTTTTTTTAATCAACCAAGCCCATTGTAATATACGCTCTACTTCACGACGATAACTATTATAGGTTGCCTCATTACCGTCATACTCTCGTAAAAAATTTCGTGCCAGTTTAAAGTCATTATTAGCAAATTCTAGAGTTATATGTGACGATAATGTGATTTTTTTTATAGTATGAATTGTGTCAAAGATTGCCAGTGGTGTTTCATGTAATACTGTTTTTTTTTGATCATTCTTCGTCATTTAGATTCTCTAATGATAAAGAAATTTCATGTAATTTTTCCTGTAAAAGTTTTTTATTAATGAGCTTTGTCTCATATTCAGCAATCATTGTTGGTGACATATTGCGATTCATCGCATATTTAACCACCTCATCGTCTTTACTTTTGCAAATCAGGATTCCAATACTGGGATTTTCATGTGGTTTTTTAATGTCGCGATCCAATGCCTCTAAATAAAATTGTAATTGGCCTAAATGAGAAGGGTGAAATTCTGAGATCTTTAATTCTAATGCACACATGGCATTTAATCCGCGGTGGAACATGAGTAAATCAATTCTAAAATCTTTATTTCCAACCTGGATAGGATACTCTTCTCCCATTAAGGTAAAATCTGGTCCCAATTCCAATAAAAATTTCCTTAAATTTTGTACTAAAGCACGTCGCAGATCGCCTTCCAAGTGATTATCAGGTAAATTTAAAAATTCAAAAACATAACTGTCCTTAAACAGTCCCTTACTATTTGGTAATTCTGTCAGCGCTGCTGACAGTTTTTGATCGGCAAGTACTGTTCGTTCAAATGTTCCAGTATCGATTAGTCTTGCAAAATCCCTTTCGGGGTAACGGTTCTTGATAGCTAAACGCAAATAAAATTCTTTTTCTTCAATCGACTTTGTTTTAGACAAAATGTGCAAATGATTTGTCCAGGTAATTTCTGTCAGCAGTGCTGACAGTATTTCATTATTAACATATGTCTCATAAAATTTCTTCATGCGCCATAGGTTTCTAGCTGAAAAACCCTGTAAAGATAAGTGCTGAGAGCTAATGTATCCCGCCAACTCCTCAACAATACGCTTCCCCCAATTATCAGACTTTATTTTTTTACTAATATAAGAACCGATGTCCCAATAAAGTAAAATCAGGGCGTGATTCACTTGCTGCCAAACTTTTGATTTGGCAGTAGTAATCATCTGATGAATTTCATCAAAGTCACTTTCGTAATTATTTTTTAATTGTTTTTTCATGTGTAGTGTCCTGCGACGAATCTGTTTGATGATTACACTTATTTCTCCAATAGCTCGTTGGAGATTTTACTTATTTTAGTAATTTCCGCAACACCGCTGCGGAAATCCATCTTTTAGCAGCTATTTATTATTTGTGATAGTAATATTTATCACAAATAGTATCAGATCTGGCACTAGGAAATTTTGACCTTAAACAAAGTCCAATAAATCATATAATCTGAAATTAATTAATTATTAACCACTTCTCCTTCAATTAATAAACAACCAGTTGAACTCATTGAAACACCATCCATGACTAAAAAAAGAATACTGTATGGAACATGCCATATTTGACCATCATTTATTATTACAATGGCTTTTTTAGGGTTTAATTTTTTAATCACACCAAACACATCATTTCCAACATTTGATCTGTATCCAACTCGATCGCCAATTCTTAATGAATTTCTATCTAGACTTCCTGATTTCCGTTTTGGTGAAACAACCAAGTCTTTTCCATTCAGATTAATAGAAAATAGGTAAATATCCCATCGACGATTATCATCAACATTTCGAACGGTGGCCATTGTTTTTCTAACATCTAGGATAATTGCTTCAATCATTTCTTGTTCGGAAGACTCATAATAAATGGTCATCCCAATTTTAAGGTGGCGCTTAACGGCTATGTTTCTTTTTGGATCGTCCAATAAATTATAAATAGCGGAAGACAGTCGCTTTAAATCAAACAGAGATAATTTCTCTATATCTTCATATACTCGATTAATATTCATCATCTCATTATTCATGATTAGTCCCCCGTGAAAATTTTAAGCATTATAATTGATTTTACTTCGAGCACAAAAGAAGTTGAATAAAATGCTCTCTATACTTGACTAGGAATTCTAATTTTTTAACCATTCCTTAACGTAAGCGGAATTCTCCATCCAGAACGCGTAGCGTTTGGGTGGCGATGGATAGCGTTCATTAGCACTTATCCCTCTTCATTATTGTTTTGGCTGATCTTGATTCTGGATATATTTTTTGAGAATCTCGATTGGCGCACCACCTGCGGTAATCAGGCAGTAAGCGCGAGACCATAACACGGGTTTCCAGTAATATTGTGCCAGATGTGTTGCAAATTCTTTGCGAATCAATCGGCTGGTGACGGTTTTGAGGCTATTAATGAATCGGCTTGGCATGATATTGGGATGCATATCCAAAAGCAAATGAACATGATCGGCTTCACCACCAAATTCAACCAATTCAATGTCCCATCCTTTGCATTGCTCACGACAGACTTCTTCCAGATGGTCAAGGATTAACTTTGTGAAGCATGGGTGTCTATATTTTGTTACTAACACCAAGTGATACTTAAGCTGGTAGACGCAGTTCCAATGGCTTTTATATGTTTTAGCTGTTTTGTGCATTTTTCAATTGACACCAAAGTTTATGACAGAGATAATGACTCTAACATTTATCAGGATTACCGTCGATGCTTAACGCATATAAATATCGCATTTATCCAACCAAAGCACAGGCAGCGCAGCTAGCCTGTCATTTTGGTTGTGCGCGACATGTGTACAATTCGGCATTAGCAGCAAAAGAGAAGCATTATCAGGAAACTGGAAAAAGCTTGTCTAAACGAGCCATTCAAGATGCCATGGTGTTCAGTAAAAAAATAGAGTTTCCATGGCTATGCGATGTCAATAGCCAAAGTTTGTTGGCGTCCCTGGACAATCTCGATCGTGCTTTTGCAAATTTTTTCAGAGGACGTGCAAAATTTCCTCGTTATAAGAAAAAATCCAGTGGCTGGCAATCCTTCCAATGTCCTCAGCATGTGACGGTCGATGCTGAAGCAGGTGTGATTAATTTGCCAAAAATCAAAAGAATCAAAACCAAACTACATAGAAAGTTTTCGGGAAAAATCAAAACGGTCACCATCAAACGCAACCCTTCGGGACATTATTTTGCCAGTGTTTTGGTTGAGGATGAGCTGGCATTGCCTATGGCATCCCCTGTTATTGCAGAACAAACGTTAGGGCTTGATGTTGGATTGACGCACGTTTTGATAGACAGCGAAGGTAACAAAACGGATAACCCCAAATTTTTGAAAAAAAGTCTTTATCGCCTTGGCGTAGAGCAAAAAATATGGGCAAGGCAAAAAAAGGGTTCGGCTAATCGCTCCAAACAACGGCGTCGAGTAGCATTACTTCATGAAAGGACGGGCAATCGTCGACATGACTTTATTCATCAGGAAACCGCAAAGCTGGCTGTCAAAAACCACGCGACCAGCTTTGCGGTTGAAGATTTGCATATCAAGGGAATGGTCAAGAATCGCAAGTTATCACGTGCGATACATGATGTGAGCTGGGGTAAATTTTTGACGGTATTAACTTACAAGTGTGAGCGGTACGGCAAAAACCTGTTAACGATTAATCGATTCGCCCCGAGCTCAAAACAATGCCATGACTGCGGCTACCATAACAAGGTTCTGCCGTTATCCGTGCGTGAGTGGGAATGCCCGTCGTGTTTGACTATTCATGATAGAGACATCAATGCGGCGAAAAATATTCGTCTCATGGGTTTAGCTGATTCGCCAGGACATGGTGATGGTGTAAAGAGTCCCTCTGTGGCAATACTGGTCAGCGCCAGTGCTACAGCGAAAGGCGTGGAGAGTTCTCTACGTAGGTCGCAAGAAGCCCCCACCAGAGCGGCCTAGCCGTTTGGTGGTGGGAGTATGTCACTGAGCGTGTCATATTAAATTCTAACCATCCAAGGCAACCGCCCATCATGCCCAATAATGCCACATCCTATGAATTAACCCGCTGCCTATAGGAATGGTGTCATGTAGAACGGTACCCAAGTGAAATGCATCGCAGATTTTATTGATTTGATTTTTATTCACAGTATTTCTTTCACCATTTTTAGCATTTATGTTGTTCTAAATGCGAGCACATTTTGAGACTTCCACAATAAAACTGGATCATGCAGATTTAGTGAGTGAGCAATACAATGGCTTAGAAGATGTCCATTCTGCAAATCATTTACTAGAAGAAATTTCTAAGAAAATCGATAAATGTACAGAGCCATTAGGGGTTCTAGCCCAGAACCGGCAAAATTTCTGGACCACTGCAGCCCGCATTGGCAATTGATCGATCATAATCGATATATTACAAGTTAACTATTCAGGTGCTTACTAAGGTCTATAAAGAGCTAGCTAAAAAAATACTCACTTATTCAGCTAGCGCGTCTTTAGAATAAACGCTTATGCTTAACACAAGGGTAATCCTTTTTCTTTCCAACGCTCAAATAAATTCTTTACATTATCGTAAAGATTGACTTGCTGTATAATAGGAGTTTTTCTTTTGGAGATTGGTTTTATTAACTCTTCATATAGTAAATTATCATCAAAACCATATTCAGCAGAACATTTACGATCTGCGATAAAATAGCACTGTTTGATGCCAGACCAATGGATGGCAGCCAGACACATTGGGCATGGTTCTGAAGTGCAATATATAACGGTTGAATCTAACCGATATGTTACTAATTTCTTTGATGCGATTCTAATCGCATTCATTTCAGCATGGCACGTTGCATCTTTTTGAGGGTCGGCCGGGATTCTGACGAAAAGGACCATTTGATGTTCACATTTAATTCAATTTGAATTCCACCCTCAGTTTGTCCCTATTTCCTGTCATTGGAAATAATCCAAATCGATTCAGATGACCTGTATGATATGGTGATAACCCATTAAGCATTTCAGGACGAATATCATATCCTTCCATTTTCATTTCATTGATAACATTTGTCATATTGGCAACGACATGCAGAATAACCGTATTTGCCGCCAAACGGCCAAAATTAATGATTTTTTTTGGATGCCCTGTAAATTATCAGTAATTGTACCATCATGACCGAATGCAACCCAATCGATAAAGTTATTGAATTCCTCACTTTTGCAAGTGGCAGCATGAATAACGCGGCGCAATTCGATATCATTAATATAGTTAAGCAGAAACATTGTTCGAATAACGCGACCTAACTCACGGAATGCTTGATAAATTTTGTTCTTGCGGCTCTGCGTGTTTAATTTACGTAAAATCGTAGATGCCTTGATCTTTCCACTTTGAATCGACATTACCACTCGCAACATATCGTAATAATGCGCCTCAATTAATGCCCAGTCGATTCTATCATTGGTAAAGAGACTGTCAATGTGATCGAATGTAACTCCGGACGTTGCAATGGGGCGATAATATTTTAGGTGTTTGAAATTTCGAATTCTTGGCATCAATTTTATAGCAAGCAAATAGGCAAAGGCAAAAACCATCTCGCTTTGAGCTCCTGTATCACCATGAATTGTGTCAGGTTGAATATCGGACTCATTATCAATAACTCCATCAAATATGTAGGTTGCTTCATATACACCACAAGGGATGAAATTGCTAAACAGAGCAATATATTGATCTGATACGTGGTAATATCCAATGCCACCATATTGACCATAACGAATGTGATGCTCGGCCAGTAAATTGTTGGTATACATATTCCAATAGGTCCCATCAACGGAACTACTATCCCCAGTGCCCCACGACTTTGGTAGCTCGAATTGATTGTAGATATTGATCAGGCGTTCCGTTGCCTTACTTAATCGATAATCGGTAACATGATGATTGAACACCCACGCAATTTGTTTGCGGCTGTATTTTTGTAAGCAACGTTCAGCTTGCACAGGCCCAACGTTACAACCATAAGCAAAAGAAGTTGCTACGAATCGCATGCCATAATCTTTTATCTTGGACTCATGGCCGGAAAGTGGTTTAAAAAATTTGCTAAGCGTCAGCCATTCCTCAATATCCATATATAAATCGACGATATTTGAGAGTGGCAAGCGTGCTGAAACCTCATTAACAAACGCGGTGATGGCTTTGTCTTCTTTTTTAGTAATGGCGCGTTTTAAAACCGGCTCTCCCTTTTCGATACTCAGGTGTTCATTGGACAAAAATCCATTATCTGTTCGCTTTGCCGCTTCAATATGCTGCGTTTGCAATGTTTTGATAAACTCGGAGGCATTGCTGGATTGCTGAATTAACCCACAATATTCATCAACTCCGGCATAAAACTCTTCCCATGTCATTAGCTGTTTATTGGGATCATCATAGTTGTTCGCACCCACCAAAAACATATCAGCGCAATGGATCTCATCCGCCAGAGCATTGAATACAGCCATTTCAAAATGTTTTTTATTAACCAACATGATCTCATCCTGTCTCTTGTTATCGGTGACAAAATTGAACCATCTATCATTCAACCAATTTAATTGATCAAAATCTTTGGCTAAGATGGAAATCATTTTTTGTTTGTTTTGACGATGCTTGATAATAAAGGACGCCGCCTGCTCAAGAGATTTATCTTGTGATGCCGATTGTAATTTGATTTGTTCTAATAATTGGAATAACACATAACGTTTGTTTTGATAGAGCTTCAGCATGAAGGGCAAATAATTATCACCAGCGTGCGCCAGGTACTGTTCACATTGAACAATGGTTTCTTCCTTATTCTCTGGGAAACTTTTTTCAATCGCCTTCAATTTTTCATCTGACGTACCAGTCTGATTAGAAGCCAATAGCACACCATAGAGGATCGCTATCAATCGATCTGTTTCACTCTTTTTGGTTAGTGTATAGGAATCTAATGCTTGTTTGGCTTCATGCCGCATTTTTCGCATCCAACGGATATAAACACTGGCGATGTCATCAAACTTGTTGGCAAGTTTAAAATACAACATTGCAGTTGCCAAGGCATACCGTTTGTCTTGCTTTAGGATCTTCATGTCAGAGCTGTCCAATGCTGTAGCCTCTTCTATAAATTGCTCCAGACGATGTGCTGGAATATCATCGATAACAGCAGGTACTTGAGAGCGCCATTCTTTTAATTGTGCTAGGCCTGTAATAAATGCTTTGACGTTTTGAGTCGTTGGCGCTTTCATTTCTTGTTTTAAAAAAGCCCATCTTGTCGTGGCTTCATCTGATGTAGCAACTGCAGCATCAAATAATGTATCGAGAAAAATTTTTGATTCATCATTGAGTCCGGTGGTTATCTTCTCATACAGCTTAGTACTGGTAAGAGCTCTGGCAGCTCGCGCCATCCGCTCTAGTGTGCTAAATCCAGGCAGCTCAAATCGCTCTTTAATAAGCGTTTCAATCATATCATTGATGATATCAGCCAGGCCTTCTTTAAAAACTGCAGACTTCAACGCACTTTGCTTCATAAAGTCACGCTGCTTGTGCTCATCATCTGATATATTCAGGTATTGCAAGATTATTTTTCGGTGTCTTTTTCTTGAGCTCGGCGCATAACTCGTGAGGCCAGCAATATCTGGACCGCCTATCGACGTCGAAATATAACTGGTAACCGGATTGGGTACATTTTTCACATTAATCGCATACCCAAGGCATTGATAACATTTTAGTGTTACCATAAAACCTAATTTATTTGTTATTGATCCGGAGCGCGTACTTTCTTCCATTAGAATTCGTTCATCGTCAGATGGCGTGAAATTTTTTTCAAGTTCCATCGGTGTTGGATGTGGTTTTAATCTTGGATAGGCAGTTTCATGTATTGCGGTCATATCAATTTTCGGTTATTTTTGAGTGGCCGAAAACATTAGTTTATGGCCATGTAAAAATCAAGTTTTTTGATCCAGTATTTATAAGGTTTTTAAAAGACAAATTTTAAGGGGTTTTTGGCCAGGTATGAAAGCAGGAATTTACGCCAGAGTTTCAACGCATGATCAACATACGCTCAATATGCAAATTGACGCGATGAAAAAGTATGCAAAGGCCCGTGATTGGCAAATTGAAACTGAAATTGCGGAAATTGGGTCTGGTGCTAAAGATACAAGACCTAAGCGCGAAGAGTTAATTAATCAAGCAAAACGTCGCCAAATAGATGTCATTGTTGTTTGGAAACTTGATCGCTGGGGTCGTTCTGTCAATGATCTGTTTCATACTCTTAATGAACTGAATGGATTAGGTGTTGGATTTATATCTTTGACTGAGGCATTAGATCTGACAACAGCTACTGGTAGGGCTATGGCAGGATTACTAGCAATATTTGCTGAGTTTGAACGAGAAATATTACGAGAGCGAGTTAAAGCTGGTATTGCGCATGCGAGGCAAAAAGGGAAAAATCATGGACGACCGGTAACAGTAAAAAAACATGAGGAAACTATAAAAAAATTATTTGCATCAGGAATAAGTAAGTCTGAAATTGCTAAACAACTTGGCATTGGACGAACGTCCGTAAGACGTATACTTGATCAAAGCAAATAATATGTGATGCCAAATGGTTTTATGGTACAATATTGGCCATTGTGTTTTTATATATCGGTAATATTATGTTTTTTAAAGAAGAAGCATTTCCTCTCTCTTCAGAAATGGTGCGATCATTTGCTCGTAATCATTATCCCGATTTAACATTACATCCTAAAATGGTTGAGCAGTTATCTTGGTTACAAAATAACTCTATAAATACCAGTCAATCCAATGTTAGTTTACAAAAAACACCCATTAATATAGAAGTAAAGCGAACACTATCTCGATTGAACTCCTTAACGCTCCTAATAGAAGGTGGGTCTTCCGCACACACTGCTTTTGTTCTATCTCAGCCAATAAATAATGTTTTGAGTGAGGAAAATTTCAATCGTTTGTCACATTTTATTCAATCACTATCTCTCGTTGCTCGAAAATCTCTTATGGCAACTTGTTTTATTACAAAATCAGATCAAGCGATTTTGGAAGTTCCTGCAGAAAAAAGAAATGAATTACCAGCCGATAGTGAACAATTCATAACTCATATGGTTACTCATCATCCCAAATTATTTCCTATTTGCGCCTTATTAGATCAAGAATCTATTGATTTGTTGAAATATGCTTTTTATAAAAATACTCATGCGCGGCAAATGCTTGATATGGAAGGTGGGTATAATATGGTTTCAGATATAGCAGAAGTCATACGTCTTAGAGTAATTACATATGAGCAATATAACCTTTGGTTTGCTCGTTGGATTATTAACGTTGCGGGTTTAGAAGGTCATGTTAATCATAGAGGAGCTATTTATTTAACAGAGTCAGTTGCTAATTGCATTTGGGCCCTAAAATTTGAATTAGATCAATTGTGGTTAAATCATAATCATCAAGTTATCGATAATTATTTGATGTTTAGGAAAGAACAACTTGAAGTAAATAGTGTATATATTGCGTATTTAGGCGCATTAATGCGGCAATATCATCCCATAAATGGGTTAGAAATTATGGCTTGGTTTGAAACCTTAAGTAAAACTGAGCAACAAAAGAAAATAAATGTATTTCAAACACAATTAACAGAAACTAAAGTAACGCCTACCTTTAAGCCAACAGTTTTAGTAAACCTTTTGGAACTAGAATGTTCAATATCAGAAGCTCTTACAATATTTACTGAAATTGAATTCCAGGCAATGCAAGTTTATCTTGATGCTATTGTAAATGGTCATATGTCTAGGAACACACCTCTTTCTTATAGAGCTGTGGCATATAAAGAAAATTTAATTCCTATCAAAGATTATTATGACAGGAATCATCGCTTACCAGAGTTCACTATAGATTCTGGAGGATATTTAAGTATAGTAACAGATGCATTACAGGAAACAAACGTCATTAATGTATAACTCGATGCAGTGGAAAATTAATTTCCGATTTGTATTGAATATTAACTAAGATGTATGATTTTAGCGAGGAAAGAACATGAGAAAAAAAGATGAATTCCCCCTAACTACTGTTGCACATGATGGTAGTAACACCTATTTTTTAGGAACGGGAGACCTAGCTGCGAGAAGATTAGAATTACAAAACGCGGCTCTTCTCGAGGAATCAAAAACACATATAGAAAAAATTCCAGTCCTTGAAGGTAAAGTGATCTGGGATATAGGTTGCGGTAGTGGTGCAATGACCGCTTATTTTGCCGAAAAAGTTGGCGAAAACGGTCATGTCTATGCGGTTGATATCAGCGAAAAGCAGCTTGAAGTAACGAGAAAACGCATTGAGTCGGGTGGTTTCACCAATATAACATTCATTCGTGCCGATATCGTATCGGATAATTTTCCTACAGGCGCTGCTGATGTTGTGTATATGCGCTTTGTTTTAATGCATTTAACTAATCCTAATTTGGCATTAGACAAAATTAAAGATCTTTTGAAACCACAAGGTATATTCGTTTCAGAAGAACCAATCAATAGCTCTTGTTACAGCCCTACAAGTGCGAATAGTGTACTGAAAGAATACATCAATGCATATGTAGAAATGGGACGCAAAAGAGGTGTTAATTACGATATGGGTTGTCGTTTAGATAACACGCTAAATAAGGCTGGATTTGCTAATACAGAAGTAACCTATACTCTTGTAAAATATGATGCCGAGCTTGGAAAAATAGTGCTACCTATGTTCCTGGATGAATGGAAAGATGAGGCGATAAGAGCGGAAGTAACTACTGAAGAAAAGATCGCCGCTTGGAAGGAAACCATTAGTCACTTAACAAATAGTAGGCAATTATTATTTGGACATGCTTATACTATGGCCCGTGCACTTGGTCAAAAAAGCGAAAGCAGCTTGCACCAGAATGAAGATGATGTTGATACAGCAATCATCCCAGAAGGTTTCTTTCCATCATGTTAAAAATATGAGAAATTTATTAGTGAGCTATGAAAAATAAATAGATAAATCATGCATGGATGCACGATTTGTTTAATTTACTGACACTGAACGGTCCTTTTCGTCAGAATCCCGGCCGGACCTCAGATTCAGACATTGAAGCCTGCGCACGTTTTCATTGCGATAAGCATATTATCAAAATGATTTTGGAGTCTGCACAAATTCTATGTACTGTATTATGGATGCATGGTATTCCTGCACCGTATCGCGCAACCCATCAGCACCATCCATGTGTATTATGGGCGAATGAATCATTATCTAATTGGATTTGGTTAAAAGAGTTAGCAAATGCTTTGAATAAGGAATATCAATATCGATTTAGCCATCAAAAAAATCATAAATCGTATGATGTGATATTGCATCTTGAAAATCCGACGCTTATTGATCTTGGTTTAACAAAACGACCGCAAGCTTTGCCCGAGGAGTTTAAGCAATTGGATCCTGTGAAAGCATATCGAGCTTACTACAAGGATCGCAAACAGCATTTGGCTCATTGGACAAAACGGGCAGTTCCTGAATGGTTTGTGAAAGGGTGACTATATCAGATATTTCCGAGGATGCTTATTATCGGATTTAATACATAATAAGTCCAATAGCCCTCACTATTGGTGTATTTACAGGCCACCGTTTTAATGGTAAATTTATACAAATTTAAGCACATTCCTGTTGTAGAAAATAATAATAATCTTTTTGCAACGACCGTTGCAGAAAGTTTAAAAGTTCCATTGGAGTAATTAATGAGTCAAAATATCGCATCATCTAATGAGTATCTAAATGCGCTAACCCAAGCAAAGCAACTGATTACTGATGCTCAAGAAAAATTCTTACGATCTGCTAATCGTATCAGTATGGAAGTTCGATTAAATCTTGGAGAAATCATTGCTGAACATTCAATTAAGCATGATTGGGGAAAGTCTGTATTAGAAAAGTTTTCCAAAGATTTATTAATTGCTTTTCCTGGGAACACTGGATTCTCTACAAGAAATCTTGCCTATATGCGTCAATTTTATGACGAATATAACAAGCACCAAGTGTTACTTCAATTGTCTAAAGAGGTTAGCTGGGGCACAAATATTGTCATCATGTCGAAAGTTAAAGACTACGAGGCAAGAAAATTTTATTTAGAGATGGCTATGGAAACCATGTGTAGCCGAGATGTCATGGTAAATCAAATATCCTCAAAAGCATTTGAACGAGGTTTCTTACAAGACAAAAAACATAATTTTAACGCTACATTGACAGAAGTTCAGGCCGCCAAAGCTGAAAACATGTTAAAAAGTAGTTATTTTTTTGAAACAACGGAAGCATTAGCATTAACGAAGCCTTTACAAGAAAGACAAGTCGAAAACGACATGGTTAATCGTATTAAAGATGTTCTCATGATGCTGGGTAAAGGATTCAGTTTCATGGGTAATCAATATGTTTTAAGCTCTGGTGATAATACTTACCGAATAGACTTATTGTTTTTTAATCGGATTACCCAATCGCTGGTATGCGTCGAGCTCAAAATGTCGCGCTTCAAAGCCGAGTATGCGGGTAAAATGAACCTATACCTAAAATTACTTGATGAAAAAGTTAAATTGCCACATGAAAATAATTCGATCGGGCTGATTTTATGTACAGATAGAAATGATGTCGAAGTGGATTATATACTCCCGGAAATGAATCGACCAATGGGTGTTGCAGAATTAGAGTTGTTTAAAATACTCCCAAAAAATTTAATTGGTAAATTGCCTGATCCACAAGAATTGGAGCATGAGCTATTAAATACACTTGAAATTTTAGACGGTAAAGATAAAAGTAGTGATAAATGAAAATATCATTTCCTATACCCAAACCATTAATAGATACGTGCCAACATCTTAAAGAAAAGGATTGGCAAACATTTACACCGCCATCCTTTGCGCCACACGATTTAATTTTATGTTTGGATTTTTTGAAGCAGTATGATAACAATAATGCTACATTCGAATCATATCGGCGAGAAGTTGAACGATTAATTCAATGGACTTGGTTGATTGAGAAAAAATCACTGCTCGACTTAAAACGACAAGACATAGAAAACTATATTCAATTTTGTCTTGATCCACCCAAATCTTGGATTGGATTTAAGAAAGTATCACGTTTTGTTACACATAATGATGAGCGCATTCCTAATCCTGAATGGCGACCTTTTGTTGTTACTATTAGCAAAGCTTCCCATAAAAATGGATTAAAACCAGATAAGCAAAATTATCAATTATCACAAAAAGCAATTCGTGAAATTTTTACAGTACTTAGCAGTTTTTATAATTACTTGGCATTAGAAGAAAAAGTATCGATTAACCCGATTACTCTTATTAAACAAAAAAGTAAATATATTCAAAAACATCAGCATCAAGCACAAGTCATGCGATTGAGTGAAAAGCAATGGCAAACATGTCTTGATACAGTTAAAGAAATGGCAAACAATGCGCCTGATAAACACGAGCGTACCTTATTTATTATTTCCGCGCTGTATTTATTGTACTTACGCATATCTGAATTATGCGCAAGTGACCGTTGGGCCCCTGAAATGGGTCATTTTTATAAAGACAGCCAAAATTGTTGGTGGTTTAAAACGGTAGGGAAAGGTAACAAAATGCGTGATATTGCTGTACCTGATGATATGCTTTCGGCACTCAAACGATATCGTATTAGTATGCAGTTACCCCCTCTTCCCTCAATAAATGAACAAGCCCCGCTGTTACCAAAAGAAAAGGGCAAAGGGGGAATGACTAGTTCAAGGCACATTCGTCGTTTAGTTCAAGATTGTTTTGATAAAACGATGCAAGTTTTAAGATCAACGGGCTTTTCAACAGAAGCAGATAGCTTTGAGTCAGCAACTGTACATTGGTTGCGTCATACCGGTATTTCAGATGATATCAATCTGCGTGGACGACCTGTTGCGCATGTTCGTGATGATGCGGGGCATAGCTCGAGCGCTATTACTGATAGGTATAATGATATTGATCTTATTGAACGGCATCAATCTGCTAAACATAAAAAAATAACCCGTCGAGGTCCGCATTGATTAAGATGCGTGACGGGTTTGGATGCTTACATTATATATCAAAAAGGAAAAAACGTAAGCTAGAGATAGTGGGTATAATTTCTGTCAGCACTACTGACAGTATTTTATTCTAAGTAAATTCCGCACAGGTGATGCGGAAATCTTTTAACAGCTATATTTGTGGTAGTAATTATCACAAATAGTAGTGGATTCCAGTGGCCGGTGCACCCCTATCACCCAGTGCTTATATAAGATCCTTATTTTTCTTATAATCAGCTAAAGAAACAACTTTGTTGTTTTGGTTACTGTCGGAACACATACTTAATTCCTGTCCGTCCGGTTGCTCAACATATGACTTCCTCCATAAATCAACCATCCGCTTTTCTGGATAAAAATAATCAGGATCTTCAAGCGTTGAACGAAGAAATCGATTTACATCATAACCAGAAGAAAACAGTTCATCATCATCTTTGGGTAATCGACCTGCCTGTTCAATTTGATCTTTGAAATGCACAATCACATCATTAATATGCGCCTGAACGCTTCGGTTATAACTCTTACAATAATTAAACTTAGAATAATTGTTTAGCTTTTTAAGCACGCTTTGACTGGTAATATCATCCAATCCACATAGAAAATTCATTTCACTATATAACCTGTACATAAATAATCTGAAGAACGAGCTGGAGTCTATTTTTTTAACATTTGCAAAAAGAATGCTCTCCCATATAAAACAACGACGCCAAAAACAAAGCCAATAATTAGTACGATAGCTTCCATATCATAAAAAGGCTTGCTCGTCTTCATTTATTTAGTTAGTCTGATAGAGCTTTGCACCGCATTGTGCTTCACCACGCCTTATTATTATCTAAAGAATAATACCCGGAGCCTTGTAATGAAAAAGGATTTTCTCAGTTTTATGCAAAAAGGCTTTATTATTTTAGTTTCCTTTTTCATCTTATCCATGAGCGCTGTAAGTCATGCTCTCCCTCTTAGCATCATTCCAAAAGCAGGAACAACATTACCAACCTCAGTCAATCAAGGGAGTACGGTAACGGCTTACTATACTGTTTATAACCTTACCGCTTCGCAGCGAAATGGCAATTTTGTGAAATACTTGCCGCCGAATGTATCTCAAGTTAACACTGGTGGCACTTATGGCGATACCTGTAGCTCGACTTTTTCATTAGCACCAAACGCTCAATCTGGTTACAGCTGTACCTTGCAGCTTACTATTTCAGGGGCTGTATCTAGCATTGATACTTCACCATCGAATCATCTTTTTGTTTGTTTTCCAGGTGGAAAGACTTGTGCCGGCACGAATTATCCCTTGAATGTGACACAATCATCAGAAAAAATACTAACCTCCATTGCGATTACACCAACATCTACCACCATTGGTATTGCAGGAACTCAACAATATACAGCGATCGGCACGTATTCTGACAGCTCTACTACTAACATAACCAATACCGCAATCTGGAATTCTTCTGTGCCAAGTTATGCCACCATTTCATCAACTGGTTTAGCGACAGGCGTTGCTGCAGGAACAACCGACATCACGGCAACTGAAGATTCAATTGTGAGTAATACAGCAACATTGGCCGTAGAAACACCTGTAACAGTGAGTTTAACGACCCCCAGCAACCTCTCTACAGGCGTTTCAGTGAGCACGCCCATCGTGATTACCTTTAGCGGGGCTGTCGAGCCAAGTACAGTCACCAATAGCACGTTTGAGGTAGGAACCACTGCTGGTGGTTCGGATATCTCAGGAAATATTGCGATGAGTGCTGGGAATACCGTTGCAACGTTCACGCCCACTTCATCGTTAAGCTTTGATTCCACCGTATATGTGACGGTTACCTCAGGCATTTTGGATGCAGAAGGTGTTCCAATTACTGTAAATAGTTTTATATTTGCAACACAACTTGGTTATTTGATTTTTGTATCAACGGCAACATCAGCAGGTGATTTAAGTGGCATAACGGGAGCCGATACAATCTGTCAGAGCGATGGTCAGTGCCCAAGTGGGACAACTTGCCAAGCCATGTTGGTGGGTACGAATGGAGGCTATACTAGGGAAGCTGCACCCACACCTACAAACTGGGTTTTACAGGCATCTACGCCGTATATCAATACAAGTAATCAACTGATAGGTACTACAACCAGTAATGCCATATTTGGTTTTCCATTCGCACAGGCCGTTTACACGACGAGCTACGGAATATGGACAGGATTAAACACCAACTGGACTAGTTCTTCATTTAATTGCGGAAATTGGGAAAATACAGTCACAGATGGAGAGATTGGAGAATCTAGTCAGACAGATAGTAGCGCAATTAGTGAAAATGATATTGTTTGTATGGCCTCTACCATCCATTTGTACTGCGTACAGCAGCCCTAAAAAGCTTGCCTTTAAGGATACCATTATGAAAATTATATTGCGTTTTATTTTGACTTCTCTCATCGCAATGTCGAATGCGGTTGTTTATGCTGATGGCATCCTTGCAGAACCCGCAAAATCTCGATGGCAGCCTGTCATTGGCATAGGTGGAGGTGTTGAAATTACTACCAATTTAGGGCAATCCCAAACTTTTCCCATACTTAATCCAGCGACCGATGAATATTATATCTACTCGCCAACCAATCAATCACAAACAGCGGGACTATTTGAAATCTTTTTAGGTGCGGAACGACAAGTATTTACGAATTGGTTATTTCAAGGTGGCCTTGCTTACAGTCAAAGTGGGGCTTATGAAGCTCAAGGGAACTTTGTTCAAGGTGTCGATGCAGGCTCAGCCAATCAATACACTTATCAATATAACGTCACTGCACGAGAATTATTAGCCCAAGCCAAGTTAATGCGCCCTTATCGCGACAAGTTTTATCCCTATGTCTTAGCGGGTCTTGGTGGATCATTTAATCAAGCATCCAGCTATTCAACCAACGTACCTCCATTTTTGACCTTTACGAGAGAGTACGCCAACAACACATCAGGTTCATTTGCTTTTAGAGTTGGGTTAGGTGTGGATATGGATGTCACGCAACATGCGCGATTAGGTGTTGCTTATCGATTTGCAGGTTTAGGAAGCGCCAATTTAGGTTCGGCTAAACTTGATACCATCCCCGTATCAGGTGCATTGTCTCAATCGTATCTGTATGCGAACGAGGTATTGTTTCAATTGACTTATGTTATTTAGACATAGTTCACTTAGCTAAGCAGACTGAGTGGCCTATTCTTTTACCTGACAGCAGACGTTTCAAAATAAATATGAATTCGATCTGTTGTCCATGTTGGGATCCCTGAACCAAAAAAATCCTGATCCTCCGTCCAGATTGGACAGTTTAGCGTTAGTGCTGTTGCTACTATAGGCCAGTCTCTAATATCACGGCTTTTTATGCGAAGGCGAGCATCGTCTGCAAGCGACTTGTAAACATTTCCATCCACGATATGCAAAAGGCATTCAAGGCTAGAAAGTAACGTTAATGCTGGCTCCGTCGGAAGCGATCGTTTTTCGAAAAGCATCGGTAAATATTTTTGAGCATCTGCTATACAAACATCTGGTGTAAAAAAAATCGACAACTCCAGCGTATGTTGTAAGCAACGTTCTTACTCGATTACCGAGTACTGCGCGAATGAGAATATTCGCATCCAAAACTAACATACTCGACGACATTATTCTTTCCCTTCTCTCAGTGTGCGAAACTCATGCGTCGCTGACCGAAGAAGATAAGACCTCTTTGAAAAAATTACTTTTTGAAAAGGAGGCTGAGACTCTGTCTGGATTGGCAGATTTAAAACAAGACACCAAGGACTTTAAAGCACGGATGATCAGCGCTGAACGCGATAAAATGCTCTTGATAAAACCACTGTATCTGGCCCCATTTTACGGTCCGTGCCACCAGCCGCCACTATTATGATCAAAATAAAGATGAAAAGTTATTTATAAGTTCGTTTTTGTTGTGTTTTTGTTAATTTAACAAATTTAAATAGCTTGCAAAGCGCCATGGTGGACGGTGCAGCATAAACTTTATATCATCCAGACTGTTTTTCGTTCAATTCGATCAACTATTTTTATGAAAGTGTGGGCTGGTGGCACGAACCGTAAGATTGGGCCGAACTGCTTTCGGACCATAAAAATGGCTTGGATATTATTGATGAGTTAGGATTGGGTCAGCAATCACTTTTAGTGACCAGTTGTTTTGAGGATCCTGTTGTTCGCTCGCGATGTGAAATGCTTGGGGTGAAAATAATTCCGAAATCTTATGTTCCGTATATCCCCATCATGACCTTCAACAAGCTGAATGAGAGCAACAAGTTCGTATTTATAGATGATGATGAGAACATGCGAATGGCTTGGATTTTTGCAGCAGAAGAGGCAGGCGAAGAAATTCATGTGTATTCTCATCCTGACGAATTTACTAAAGACATGAGCAATTATGAGAAAAATACCGTTATTTATATTGACTCGGATCTAGGCACAGACATACCTGGAGAAGTCTATGCAAAAGAATTATATGAGAATGGATTTACCGAGCTTCATTTAGCCACAGGATACTCAGTGGATCGATTTAAAGGTGCTCCATGGTTAAAATCTATTGTTGGTAAAGCTCCTCCTTTCTTCAATAATGATATTTAAGGCTTTTGGTTAGAAAAATAGATATTTTTTGGAATACACTAACTATATCGGTCCTAACACCTATATTAAAAACCAATGGGATTTTCCCCTAGTAAGCTGTGGCACAAATCCCTTAAGTTCCTTGGATATCTTAGTTTATAGATGGCCCAGGTTCTGTTTCACTTAATTTATCTAATGCAACAATCGCAGCATTGAACTTCATAGATAACTCAGCAATATCTTTGCTTAATGATTTTTCGGGCAATTTAAAAAACGGGCGTCTGTTGGGTGTGTTTTCCATTGTATGTTCTGCTTGCATTGCATACGATATAATAACATCAAACACGTGAAAAAATGCTCTGATGAGTGCTACAAGTGCATAGTGAACTGGATAGAATATGGAGTCTTGTTTTTTCAGGTCACGTAAATTTTTATCTTGATTGAGATGGAGATCAATGGATTCTTTGAACGCAGCATATGATGCTATAGCAACATCATCGAAAAGGTCACTCGTTTTTAGCGTTTGTGAATAAGAATCAACATCAGCGGATAAACGATGAACAAGAGCACCCATCTTCGCATGGTTACCTGCGTCTTCTGGCATAACGGGAAATTTCTCTTGTAGTCGATCCAGCGCTTCCTTCAGTGAGTTTACTAAGTCAATTTTACGATTTTTAACCGTATTTGTCGCTGCGGTATTTCCTTTATCTTCTTGTTCAAGAATTTTTTTTATGTATGACGTACTTTCTTCAGCCAATGTCATTAAATTTAATTGACAATCGACTATAGACTCATACACTTCTAAGTCTTGTTCTGCTTCCTGAGCACCAGTTCCGTATTTTTTTCTAGCATTATTTAAATGTTCAACTCGTGTTATTATTTCTGCGTTCAATCGCTGCTGGTGTGTCCCATAGTCAGACATAATAATGTTAATACCTCTCGTTTCTCGCGAAGGAATATAATAATCTGCTACTTCTTGCTTAATCCGTTCAAAATAAGTGTTTTGCTCTTGGCGCGTACGTTGAATATAGGCGGTCGCCTCGGCTACTTCAGCGATTACGTCTGTTTTAGATGGCATAGTGTTCTCCAATATATTGTTTGATTCTTGAATTTATGGTGAATTACCTGAAGGAGCGGCCCCAGCTGACGGTGTTATTCCTTTTAGTTTATCCAATGCATCAATTGTATCTTGAAACTCTTTGGATAGTTCATTCGCACGCTTTCTCAACGAGGCTTCAGGAAGTTTAAAGAACGGCTCATATCCAGGCGTATCATTTTTTGTTTGTTTCGCACCTAGAGATAAAAGGACGTCAAATATACGAAAAAAGGCTCTGAACAGCGCAACAATAGCATAATGAACAGGGTAAAAAAACGAGTCAGGTTCTCTTACGGCTTTACCTCTTGGATCATTGTTCAAATGACGGTTAACTACATCCTTAAAATGCTGATATTGAGCATTTTCATCTGGATTCTTATGATTTCTCTTATTAATATAATCGTCAAGATCGAAAGATAATATACTGAGGAGAGCATTCATCTTTGCGCGTGGATATTTCGACTCTTTACGCTCTCTAAGAATACCTTCAAAACCAACTCTATTCGGAAGAGTAAACTCTTTTTGCATCTGAGTAAGCGAGACCCTCAGTTTATCTAAAAGTGCACTTTGTTCAGTAGTACGAATACTTGGAACGGTTGGAGTGGTCATAGCAAAATGTCCTTAAAATTGATAACTAACAAATCTTGCGTACATTATAGTAGATTAAAATATGATCCACAAGGTTAATTATAAATCAAAGTAACCGTTTAAAATATCTCTCAGCTCGTTGATCTCCATCGATTCACGCCCTTTCCCTAGTCGGAAAAAACATGAATTGTCTATGAATCAATGGGCTACTTCAATTTTTTGTCCCGTACAGAGATAGTTGATATAAAATCATTAACTAATTCGTTAAAACGATGGTTTTCTTCTATATGCGGATAATGAGCAGATTTATAGAATGTAATTAAGTTTTCTGTTGTAGAAAATGCGCCTTCTGTTCCGTTCATGATGAAATCATGAAATCCATTAATCCATAAGTAAGGAATATTCAGACTACTAATATTGACGGAAAAATTATCATTAAGTGAATAAAGATCTTTCCTGACGCTCATGAATGTTTTTGCATTAACAGGTAAATTAATTTCACTCTGAATCTGTTTGCATTTATTGAAACATTCCAAATTGGCCCAGTATAGGTAATGTCTATCTGTATTTTCCTGTGAAAACTCGGCCAGTTCTTCTGTTAGATCCCATAGTTTATGCAAATTGACGCTGTTCATTTCTTGTAAAACTTTACTGTATTTTTCAGGATGGTTTTTTTTAAGATAGACCATATCGAATATCAAGTTATTTAACCGTGGAACTAGTATTGATTTAGATGTTGAAACGAAGATGCAAGGCGTTTTGTGGTTGAATTTGTTGCAAAAATCAAAGAGTAACTTGGCTCCATAACTATGTCCGATTATGCCGGCAATTTTTATTTTTTTAACTTTATTTAAGTATTGGTAAATTTCCTCCAGATCATCAATATTGTCAGTATGTGACACATTATCTGAGAAACCGGTTGATCGGCCGCAGGTTCTTTGATCATAAAGTACTATGTTATAGTTTAATGAAGTGAATAGCTTATCGTGCTCGATAAGATGCTCAATAACCCCACAGTTGTAGCCGGGTCCGCCATGAATAAACAGTAAAGTCCCTTCATTCTGATGTTTTATGAATTCGGTCATGTAGAATTTGGGGTGATCTAGTAGTTTTTTATTGTAATTTGACATTATTAAACCAATTAAAGTAATTGACCGATTTGATTGTTAAAATATTATACGTCAATATTTTTATTTTGACGTCGTATCCAGATAATTGGAGCGGCCATTTTTATGGAAACATTGTGTATTTCTTTTTTTTCAACGCTTGTATGTTCATTGAGGCAATATAGATTATAACGGCCTAGCTCTTCCCCATGCTTTAAAAGTCTAACGTAAATTTCATCATGCTCATCAACAACGATACACTCTTTTCCAATGATGCTATCAATGTTTTTGGTATGTATTCCACCAACATAATTGCCAGGATATAAAAGTGGGATCATAGCATCATCAATAATGATGGCATCTATAGAATTCTGAAGTTCTTTGAATAAAAGTAACTCTTTAGCGATATGGCGTTCATCGCTATCTTGTATATCTAAATCTTTGGTTAAGTAAGTTGCAGCTTTTCCAACACCATGTAGCAGCCAGTCTTCCGTGCAGTACACACCAAGCTCTTTTACGCGCTTTACAAACTTTTCAGCGCCTTGTTGAGTTAATCCACCGCCCCAGCCTAACTCCCATCCTTTGAGCGCCTGTGCTGTTACACCAGCACTTTTACAAAACTCCTCGCGACTTTTAGATAGCAGGTTGTCTCGTATGAATCTTATTCGTTTTCCGCGCGACTCAGCGCTTGAGGAGTTATCAGGTAGCAAGCTATTCATGTGCCAGGTGCTCATACAAGTGGTTATATGAATAAGATGATATACCAATATGGTTAAAAAATCTTCGTTTTTATTACTGATTTACGCCAGTAAAAGACATTTTGATATAGAAGATCCTTAGAATTGGTTAAATTTAAATTACAAAAACAACCATAATGGTAAAAATAGTATTGAAAAATTTACCATAGCGGGTTAATATGAAGTCTCTGTAACGATGTTCAGAAACAAGAGTGCAGTGTTTAATGACCATTTCCAAATGGGCACTGTTAGATGAAATAGATTTTTTTTGTGAAGGAAAGAAAATGAATAAAGTAGTTAATATAGCTCTATCAACTGCCGCACTGCTTATCGCTACTGGCAACATAGCCAATGCAGCAACCCCCGGCGCATACATTGGAGGAGGTGCGGGACTGAGTGGTTATGAACAGGTGTCTGATGCTCAAATGCAAGACGATAATGGGTTTGGCGGTAGAGCGTTTGTTGGATACAATTTTAATCGTTATTTTGGCGTCGAAGGCAGTTATTCATCTTTTTTCAAAGCAACTTACCTATTAAATGATAATCAAAACGTCGCGATCGACTACAAACTAAATGCATTCAGTGTTGTCGCAAAAGGGTATCTCCCGCTCTCGGAAGATAATTCGACCAACCTCTATGGGTTAGTTGGTGTGGCTCAATCCTATGCCGATATCGATTTAAAATATCGTCAAACCACTATTGCAAGGGATTCTGATAATGGGATTGTTCCTGTATTTGGAGTGGGGGCAAGTTATGAGATCAATAAACACCTAACAACTAGTGTGGAGGCTTCTTTATTCGGAAACAAAGAGGCTGATGATAATCACTTCGGCATACAGCGCGCGGCACTGGCTACTTTAAATTTGGCGTACAAATTTTAGAAATTACTGTACATGACAGGCCGGTTTTTAACGGCATATTGTTAATTGGATGCTGCAAATGAAAGAGTCACAAAAAGAAGTCTTCAAGGTGTGTCTGCCATGAATCATATGACAATTAGCATCGATGAACTATCCGCTTTGAATGGGCTATCCCACATGCAACAGCTTTGCTACCTGCGTGGGATACGTCCGTATGTGGACTATCAAACGGGGATGGTTGGTATCAAGCGTGGCATCAGCTATCAATCGCTCACAGAAGCGTTGTACGTGGAACCACATCAAGGGATTGCCAGTGGTAGCCCGAGCAAAGATCAAGTCAGACGGGCAGTGAAATCCCTTGAGCGGGCTGGGTTATTATGCATTGAATCGTTGGAAAAAAGGTTGGTTGTGCGCTGTATTTTGATCTCACAGGGTTATTCCAACCAAAATAAAGCCGCCACAAACCCGCCACGTGAAACCGCCAGTTTTAAACAAGCTGAAATCCTTGCTGGGTGTGAATCTAATGGTAATTTGGCTGGTAATCACGCCATGACAAATTGTGCAAAAGCCGCCATGCCTCTAAAAGATAGTTTATATATTTATTTTTCTCAAAATTTTGAAAACTTTTGGGCGTTATACCCTCTGAAAAAATCAAAACAAAAGGCTTGGGAACAATTTCAACTGCTCGAGCTTACCAGAGACTTGCTGTCACGCATCACAACTGCATTGCAAGAGCAAATCCAGTTTCATGGCATCCAGCGTGCTCGTGGTTTGTGGGTTGCACCATGGAAATACCCTGCTAACTGGCTAGCACAACAGTGCTGGGAAGATGAAGTGGATTTTGAAGATTTACAAGAAGGCAATCATGCAGCCAATCAAACAAATCATGTTGAAAGTCGAACCCGGGATAGTTTCTGGGAGTCCTGTAAGGCCGGTACAGAGTTTGAGCCTGAACCAGAAGCCTGCCAGCAACTCGCGGGAAACGTTATTGCCTTCAGTCGCAACAGGCCAGAATGCCAAGTGTATTGATCGGTTGTTTTTAAAGTTTGCCGCATTCTATGGGCATGTATGGCGGAGTTCATTTAAGAACGATGATTTTTTGGCATTCACTAAAAATGAATGGTTGCAGGGGTTAGCGAGATTCAACGATGAGCAGGTAAACAAGGCGATTGAGTTATGCCGGGAAAACAACGTTTTCCCACCGACACTGCCGGAATTCATCGGTTTTTGTAAGCAGTTCAAGAAAATAGAACACATTTATGCGCGGAAAAAAGAGGGAGCGGTATTAACAGTAACAGCGGTTGGGGATACGAACCTCATGACCATAAAAAAAATGTTAGGTATGTGATTTGTCATCATTCAGTCAACGCATATCAAAATACATTAAAAAAAGGGGGGAATAAATTGGACGTTCACATGCATTGTAAAAATATATACCTATCGGTTCAGCCTTCGGAGTTGCAGATCTTGTTGCCAGAATTGGCAGCACAAGCACGGCAAGAGGCCAAACTGAGACTGGAAGCTCGGTTGAATAAATTCAAAATCTTTTCAGAACGACAGCATGCTGTGTCAATCAATGTGGAAGAGGAAAAATCATGTTAAAAAAATCGCAGGCGCTTTACAGAAAAACCACAAGTGCCGTTGGATTCATCGGGTTAAATCTTGTGTCAACGGCAGTCCTTGCCGATGAACTACCCGCACTCAATAACGCCACAAGATGGGTTTCATCAACGTTAATCAGTGTTGCATTGGCCGTTTTAGGACTGCAAATCATGTTTCGTTTATGGCAAGTCAATCAAGGGCAAAAAGAATGGTCTGAAGTGGCTAAACCTATTTTAGTCACAGCGGCAATGGTTGCGGTTCCAGCCGTCATGTCAGCCTTGGCTGGCACAATGAGATAACGTGGGTACTGTCATGCAAAACAACAAACATTATATTCTTCAACCCGACTTACTGGCCAAGGGCATGACCAAGGATACCCGAATTATGGGCGTGCCGTTTGGTTTTGCGATAAGCAATATCGCGGTTTTTTCCATGCTGATGATAACCAGCTACGCCACCACAAAAAACATGTGGTCGATACCGATTGCATTGGGTGCTTTGACCCTCGGCCATTTAATCATGATGATTTTATCGTTGCGTGAAGACAAGGCTTTGAAGATGCACGTGGCAAACATGATTCATTGTCCTAAAAGTCTTAAGGATGATGTCAGCAGCTATACCCCGTTAAATAAAATAAAGCTCAAGTCAGGCATAAAAGAACGCCCGGTTGCAAAGCACCTACCATGGACGCGTCTGATGAATAATCATACGGTCATGACCAGAAAAGGGGAGTTATTACAGGTCGTAACCCTTGATGGTTTTGCATTTCATACCGAAGATGACATCACGCTGGATGTGAATAAAAGCCTGCGAAACCGCGTTCTCTATCAAATGGCAACCCCTGAATTAGCCATTAGTTTTTACACCATCAAAGGGAAACACGCGCCATTTCCTGCGAGTGAGTACACCAATGATTATGCGAGGGCATTTAATGGTCGCTATCGAGATGCATTAAATGAGAAGCCGCGTTACCAGAACAGTATTTATATCGTGTTGCTGCATAAGGCACCTAAATTTAAAACCAACTTAATTAATCATAAGAGATCTAATAACAACAGCGTGTTTTACAGCCAGGCTTTAAAAAAGCTCGATGATCAAAGCACTCGTCTGATGAGCCTGTTTAAGAGCAATAACTGCTGCAGATTGTCTACCAATGAAGACAAGGGTTCCACCTTGCTTGGCTTTTTATCCGAATTGGTAAATTTGGAATCGCGTCAGATCAACGCACCGATGCAGGCACTCAATACCTATCTGCCCTATAAAGCCCATCATTTCGCCAAGCGCCGTGGCATTGTTCAGGTGACATCGCCTGATGGACAAAATCGGTTTGCCGCCATGTTGTCTTTGAAAGAATACCCGGATGAAACCCATGCCACGTTGCTGGATGTTTTGTTAAGCGTGAATTGCGAATTAATCACGACCCAGAGTTTTTATTTCAAGCACAATCAGCGCGCGAAAGATGAGCTTGAAAAACAACAACGCAAGATGGAGCAAACGGATGACTCCATTTTATTGGCAGGCGAGCTCAGTTTGGCAATAGAGGATGTTAAATCAGGCAGAGCGGCCTATGGCGAACACCACTTGAGTATTTGTGTGATTGCAGATGATGTTACTGCCCTAAATAAAGCGGTTTATGAGGTTGAAAGCAGGCTGAATCAGGAAGCAGGCCTCATTACAGTTCGTGAAGAGCAGGGCGTTGAACTGGCATTCTGGGCGCAATTACCAGGCAATCACAGTTATAAAATACGCGAGTCTCTGATTAGTTCGTTAAACATGGCAGGGCTTGCCAATTTACATAATTACCCCACAGGGCAGGCGACAGGCAATCATTGGGGCGATGCAGTCACGGTACTGGAAACAGTCAGTGGTACTTCGTTTTTTTTCAATTTTCATGTCGAGCAGGTTGGTAACAGTATTTTTATCGGACCGATGGGCTCTGGTAAAACCTTGTTGTTGTCAGCCTTTTTGGCCTTCACAACCAAGTACGGTGGCTGGCGGTATGTGTTTGATAAAGACCGTGGCATGGAAATCATTGTTCGCGCCCTTGGCGGCAGTTACAACGTGATACAGCCGGGCATTCCATCCGGTATGGCACCACTGCAATTGCCGGACACGGCTGAAAACAGGGCGTTTAATGTGTTGTTACTGAAAAAATTATTAAGCACCACGGCACCCTTGATGGTTGCTGATGAAAAAATCATTGAAAAGGCCGTCCATGGTGCTTATGAACTGGATCATGCTCTGCGTATTTATCGTCACATTGCCCCGTTTTTTGGTGCAAATAAACCTAGCAGTTTGAGAGAACGCTTTGATCGCTGGCATTCAGACGGCCAGCACGCGTGGCTCTTTGATAATGACAGCGATAATTTTGCCATTAATAACCGTATCTCAGGTCAAGACATTGGTAATTTATTAAAGCCTGAGTTTATGGATGTCAGCACACCGGCATTGATGTACATGTTTCATCGCTTGGGCGATTGCCTTGATTCATCACCCACGGCGGTCTTTATTCCAGAAGGGTGGAAGGCATTAACTGATCCGATCTTTCAGGAGCAATTAAAGGACTGGAGTAAGACACCGCGCAAAAATAACATGGCGGTCATTATGGATACGCAAAGCCCGGAAGATTTGGGCACCAGTGCCGCCGGAGCATCCATTGCTCGTGAAGCCAGCACGCAGGTATTTTTTGCCAACAGCAAAGCAGAATGGGATCACTATCGACAATTTAATTTAAGTGAAAAAGAATTCTTGGTGATTCAAAAAGAATTGCCGGCTATGGATGGGCATTATTTTCTTCTAAAGCAGGGCAATAGCAGCGTAATGGCGCGTTTGAATTTAAACGGGATGGACGATGATATCTCCGTTTTGTCAGCCAATTTAGCCCGCGTGTTGTTGCTGGACGAAATCCGTGCGCGGGTTGGTGACAATCCTGAAAATTGGCTGCCACGTTACACCCAACTCAATCGACGCTTACAAACACGGTTTGGGAATGACTTCACCCGCATGAAGGCGGAGTTTGACAAACAATGGGAGCAATGCGCATGAAAATGTTCAAAAAACAACTCATTATCGCTGCATTATTTGTTTCCCAATCCATGGTGGCTAGTGCCGAATCAGCCTTTGATTTGGGAAAGATATTTTCGCTATTAACTGACAAATTAACAGAAATGGCCACGCAATCAACCATCATGGGGAATAACTCAACCGGGCAACTAAAAGCCTTGAGCGAACAAAAACAGCTTCTGGAAGACACCCAAAAACTGATGAAAGGCCATTATGGCTATGGTTCATTTGACAATCCAACTTTAAATTCGTGGCAGCACACAGGTAAAGACTGGAACAGCTTGTTGAATAGCCATCAATCTGGGAGTAGTGATGCTTTAACTGCATTGGCCAAGGAAATCGAACGTGAGTTCCCTATAGTCAGTTCCGATAAGGTTTACGCCGATTCTAAAAATTCAGAGCAAGCCAGATTATTTGATTTGCTGTCTAAGGCAACCGTTGCATCGCGTGCCAGCAATACGCTGGCCTACAACAATGTTGATGCGGAATTGCTCATGATTGAAAAGCTTCAAGCGGAAATCGAAAAAAGCCCCAATCAAAAAGCAACGCTGGATTTAATTGCGCGTATACAGATAGAGGAAGCCAAGCTTATGGCATATCAAATTAAATCCAATGCAGTCAGCGCGCAATTAACCAGTCTACAAGCGCAACAAGAGGTGTCTGATGCGAAGTGGACAAGTGATTTTTTTAAGTGGCACTAACCTAAAGAGGGGAAAAGAGATGAGCAACAAACTGGAAAAACAGGTAAAGCAGATCGTTATGGCCATTTTCATGGTGTTTGTACTGGGGTTATCCATCAAGGCAGTGCATGACGAGTATCAGAACAGACAACAGCAGGCAGAGGATAAAACGGATCTTCAAACATTTTTTGCATGGAGAGGGAAATAATGAGTAAGTTAATTAAGGGCATCGTGGTGCTAAGTATTCTTTTGTTGGGCGCGTGTGCGACAACACGTCCGGAACTGAAATCTCCATGTGATCCCTTGCGCTGCAAAGATCGGGTTAACGTTAACACTTGGTATAAAGGGTAGCATATGGCCTATCATTTGACTCTGGATAATTTCATTAACGATGTGTTGAGCATCGTTGATGAAATCACGGCCAATTTTATTGAAACGGGTTATAAAGCCATTGCTGATCATTGGATAGTCAGTGGACTTATGACCTCGGTGCTCACTCTGTACGTTATTTATTTTTTTTATCAGGTTAAATTCCACGACATCCCCATCAGTGATGCAGTAACGCATTTAATTAAAGTCTGCTTTGTATTCACACTGGCAACCAACTGGAATATTTTTTACATCTTAATTTATAACGTGGCCACGAACGAACCGCTAGCCATATCCAACATGTTGCTATCAAAAATCAATGGCTCACATGGTTCATTGAACGAGATTTTTGTCGATGGCATGAAAAAAAGTTTTGAACTGCTCGGCAACATGTCCTTTTCGATTAAAGGTGTCGTGACCTGCTTGCTAGGAGCGATAGCGTTGCTGATTGCCACGTGTTTATTCACATTGATAGCCATGGGATTAATTATCATTTCCAAATTTTATTTGGCTGTTTTACTGGTATTAGCGCCGTACTTCATCATGATGCATCTTTTTAATGGCACTAAAGGGCTAACCGAAAGCTGGATTAAAGAAATAATCAACAAAGCATTGGTTCCTGTCTTTGTAGGTTGTGTTTTATTGCTCACCTCAACACTTGCAAAATTGTGCCTGAACGTCAGCAGCACGGCCTTTGCATCATCTAAAGCGCCTGATTTTGTGGGAATCGTCCTGTATCTCGTATGCGGTATTTTGAGCTTTTATTTGTTTAAAGTTATTCCTGAAAAGGCCGCATCTCTGACGTCATCATTGGCTATAGCAAGTCCTGGGCGCATGACGAGTCAGGCCGGTCGCGCCATGGGAAGTGTCGGCTCTCGTGTCAGCAAAGGGGTTAATGCTGCTAAAGGAAGCTTTAGTCAACGCCAGCAAAAACTGATGGAACACATCCAACAACGTGCAGGCGTGCGACAACAACAGGATGAGGCTGCGCGCGCGAAACGTGCCAGTGGGGGACTATTTTAATCATGAATAACAGAAGGAAAAACTTGATGAGTACCGCAGTCTTGGTAAAAGAGGGTGATTATTATGCGAATGCTGCCAGCTGGCATGACGACATGTTATTGACCAAAGACAAGCAAATCAATCTGTACCGCGCCATGTGTTTGGGACTGTTTGTCTGCCTTGCAGCAACTGTGCTGTGTGTGACCACCTTGGTGACGCGTGAAACCGTGCAGCCATTTTTAGCCTTAATGGATAAACGTACAGGCGAAGTCACTACACCAACCCGGTTAAACGCGCAATCACTCTCCAGTAACTGGGCGATGGTTCGCCACTTTGCCAGCAATTACGTGACCGACAAGGAGTCCTATAATTTTTTAAACATCAATGCGCCCTATAAAAATCTGTTGTCGATGAGCGCTCCACCCATTGTATTGCAGATTGATCAACATATTCGTCCCGAACTAAATCCTGAAAGCCCTATCAAGGTGTTGGGGCAACATCATTATGTGACGGTCACGATCCACTCGATTGCGAAGTTGTCATCGAGCGACAACTTGTTGGATGTGCGTTTTACCACTCATACCATTAACACGGCAGACAATAAAGTTGAAAAAAACGAGGAATGGCGAACGGTGATGGGCTGGGAACTAAGCCAAAAGAAACGCAGCCTACAGGATTGGGATCAAAACCCATTGGGCTTCACCGTAACCCTGTACGACAAACAACCCATTGTTTAATGAATGATCAGAAGAGGATTGACCATGAGAAACGCATTAAAAATTACAGCACTGGCTTGTTTAGTCGCAAGCAGCATGCCGGCTATTGCCGGTCAAACACCAAAGGGTCTGGTTACGGACAAGCGGATCAAAATCGTCAACTACGATGCAGATAACGTGGTGCACGTGAACACGACGTTTGGCTTTGCAACCACCATCGAATTACAAAAAGGGGAGTACATCACAGAAAGTCCTGGCATTGGAAAAGGAGCTGGCTGGGAAATAGCCTCTGCCAATTATTCAAATTTACTGGTCATCAAGCCAAAAATTGAAAACAACACAACCAATTTGAATTTCACCACCAACAAAGGGCGCACATACACGTTCTTATTAACTGCATCCATGGAGCCGGGAAATAATACGTTCCGTGTTCGGTTTATGTATTCTGATATGAAACTGGGGTTATTTGGTTCGCCAAAACAAACCTACAACATGATTAAAAACTTTGGAAATCCAACGGATGTGAATAGCAACTACAGTTTTGCAGGCGATAGATATACTGCTCCCATTAGCGCGAAAGACAACGGAACATTTACCTTGTTGCGGTTTAAACCCGGAGCGCCCATTCCGGCCATTTTAGCCGTTGATTTAAAAACACGACGGGAATCTCTGATCAATTACCGCATTCAAGATGGTTACGTTGTGGTCGAAGGCGTTCACCCGCAGTACACGTTTCGTTTCGGTTCACATGCCACCTGTTTATTCAACGACAAAGCCATCAATGAATGGCGTAATGACGGCAAATCTTAAGGATAAAACATGACCGATTATAACGATACAGAGCACGAAGCATCGCTTGATGAAAACAACCGGATTGACGATAACCCCATCATTGAAGACAGTCAGAGATCGAGTAAATGGCCTTGGTTTCTGGCGGCTTTCGGTATTGTGCTGGCGGTTTTAATCGTGCAGTTCGGTGCGCGTTCTATTTTAACGACACTGAGTGATAAAACAAAAAAAATCACCACACAGCACGCGTCAACCACGGATAACCGGGGTGCAAATGAATTACCCATGCCAGTTAGTGAAGCGATTTCGAGTGATGCGCCTGCTACTGCGCTTAATGTTAGCCAATACTTACAGTCAAAAAAACGGGAGGAGTCTGACGAGCTTGCCCGTTTTCGTCTGCTTGCGCGAATCAAAGCTCATGATGAGGCGCGCAAGCAGGAAGAATCCATGATTCAAAGTACGGCTTTGGTGAGTGTGGGCGTTAGTGTGCAAAATGCTGCTGTTCGTGGGGCTGCTTCCACGGATGAAAGGCAATCGGGTCTTTATCAAAACCCCAACACGCAATACTTGAAGAGCGTTAGTGGTCAAGGGGTTGAAGAAGTTAATGCAACGCTGATGGGTGATTTACGTTTTCGTATTTTGAAAGGCAAGGTCATTCAGGGCGTGACAGAATCAGCGATTGATTCGGACTTGCCAGGCATGCTTCGAGGGCATGTGACCGAAGATGTGTATGGCGCACAGGGTGATATTCCCTTGATTCATAACGGGGATGAATTAATCGGTGAATACCGCTCAGGCGATATCAGAAATGGACAAACGACACTGTACACCGTGTGGACGCGTCTGCGCCTGCAATCAGGCATTACGGTGAATCTGGATTCAGCCGGTAGCGACCCTCTTGGGCGGGCGGGCATGAGTGGACAGGTAGATCATCATTATCTGGAGCGTTATGGCTCCGCCATTTTAATGTCATCGATTAGTGCAGGGGCTGCACTCGTTGGGGTGAATGGGGAAGACCGTTACAACTCATCATCTGTTTTCAGGCAGGGGGCATCGGCATCGTTTGCACAAACGGCTAGTCAGGAGTTGCAACAAAACATGGTGATTCAGAACTCGATCCGTCCACCACAAGGCACGCAAATCAGCATCATGGTGAACAAAGACATCTCGTTTGAAGACGTATTAACACAGGAAGAAAACCCATGAGCGTAGCCTTGCTTGCGTATTTAGAACCCTTGCAGCCCTACCTTAAACAGGAGGGTGTGTCTGAATTGTGCATCAATAACCCGGGTGAACTCTGGCTTGAAAAAGCCGGACGATTCACCCTGCATCAAGCACCTGAATTGACCGAAAAGCACTTGCGTCAATTGGCGAATTTAATTGCCGAAGATAATCATAAAGACCTGTCGGAAACCAAACCCTTGTTGTCAGCCACGCTACCGGGAGGCGAGCGCTGCCAGTTTGTTTTGCCACCAGCATGCGACAAGGGGCAGTTTGTTTGCTCCATACGAAAACAAGCCGTTTTGGATCTGACGCTGGATGATTGGGCGCAACGGGGCGCGTTTATGCATGTAAAAAAAGTGCGTCACCAAAAAATTCATGAAGTGCATGCGGCGATCCGAACATGCTATGAGGAAGGGCGGTGGAAGGATTTGATCCAGTTGGCGGTAAAGGCCAAATTGAACATCATTATTAGCGGGGGAACATCAACGGCTAAAACATCTTTTCTTAATTCGTGTCTGAAAGCCATTCCGCAACACGAACGCTTGATCACCATTGAAGGTGTCAGGGAGACCACTATCATGCTGCCAAACAAAGTGCATTTACTGGCGAATGAAGATGAGGAGGATGCACGGACGGCATCGATACTGGATCTATTGAAGGTTTGTTTGCGTTTGCGACCCGATCGAATTTTCGTATCTGAAATCCGTGGTCGGGAAGCTTATCCTTTTTTGCGCGCCTGCATTTCAGGTCATCCCGGCAGTTTAACCACGCTGCATGCCGATTCGATTGATCACGCATTGGCACAACTGTGTTTCATGTTAAGTGAAGCCCCTGAATTGCAACATGCGGATGAGGCGAGGTTGCGTAGCATGATCAGGTCGTCAGTCAATATTGTCATTCAAATGGCGCGACTTGACGATGGAAGTCGTGTGATTGAGGACATTTGTTTATATGGGGTTCATGATGCTGTGGCTTAATGGATTGGCGGGCATACTTGTTCTTGGTTGTCTTTATCAGGGCTTAAACACCAACGCGCAACAAACGGCACGAAAAGTTGGTTCGTGGATGTTTTGCATGGGTGTGATGGTTGTTATTGCACTGAGCATCTGGTGCGCTATTTTTTATTCATTGATTGGGTTGCCTTTGACCTTGGTTCGACCTTGGGGCGTGTGGGAATTTGCCATGCAAACCCAGCAGATGAACCTGCTCACCAACGTGGAATTATGGGGCTTCCCTGTTGCGGGACTGGGTCTGTTCGCCGCCAGTAGCATTGCACCATTGCTGGCGCCATCCTGGCGAAATCTTTATGGCAATGCCCATTGGGCAAGTACAGCTGAAATCAAAAAAATGGGCTTTTTCGACGAATCAGGCAATGTGTTGGTGGGGGATTACAACGGGAAACTGTTGCGCTACAAACTCTCCAACCACTTATTGGTTTTTGCGCCATCGCGATCAGGAAAAGGGGTGTCGGTTGTGATTCCGAATGCCTTGAATTGGCAAGGCTCGTTACTGGCAACTGACAACAAATATGAGATTTTTGACTACACCAGTGGCTACAGACAGCAGTCTGGCAATATTGTGTATCGATTTTCACCAGCAAACAAACACTTCAAGACACACCGAATTAACCCGCTGGACTACATTGATAGAACCAATCCCAGCAAACGTATCACAGACATTCACCTGATACTGGACGTGCTCGTCACAGGTTCAGGCGATGAAAATAAAATGTGGACGGAAGAAGCACGTTCCATAGCACTGGGGTTATTGTTGTGGCTTATGCAAAGTGACCGACCGTTTACCTTGGGCGAGCTGGCGTCCATTATTAAAGGCGGGGCTGATTTAGACGCCTTTTTAACGCAAGTGATAGCAGATCACACGATCGCGGATAATTTAATTACACTTGATCACGCCGCATTTCTCGCCATACAAAGTTTCATACAAAAAGCACCGAAAGAACAATCAGGGGTTCGTTCGACTTTAACGTCCATGTTAAGGCTTTGGGAAGACCCATTAATCAATGCGGCAACCAGTGCGTCCGATGTTGATTTTAGAGACATGCGCAAGCAGCCAATTTCGTTGTATTTATCTTTTGGTACAGGTCAGATACAACGGCTGGCACCTCTCATTAGCTTAATTGTCCAACTGTTTTTAAACGTCATGCTCGATAGCCTGCCTGGCAAGAACGAACCCTATAAAGTCTTGTGCTTGCTCGATGAAATAAACCGATTTGGACGCATGGAAAAATTAAAAGACGGGTTTGGAGATCTCGCAGGCTATGGCGTGCATTTGATGCCCATCATTCAAAACGTAGGCCAGTTTTACTCAACTTATGGCGGGCGTGACAACTCGGATATTTTCTTTCAAAACACGGATTTAAAAATAGGCTTTCGCCAGAATGCCGATACAGACAAACAATTTTTATCCCGAGAGTTGGGCAATAAAACGGTACGCATTAAAAATCGAAGTTATGGCACCAACCGTGAGGGGAGTAATTACAGTGAAAGCCTGATTGAGCGTCCGTTGTTAAGTCCTGCCGAGGTAGGCAAATTCCCGGTTAAAAAACAGATGATCATCACAGGCGATGGTGTCATCCAATGCAAAAAAATCATCTATTACAAGGATAAACGCTTCATGCACAAATTATTACCCGCCATTGATGTGCCGACCGTGGTTCCTCAATACCCCATCATTGAGGTGAAAAAAATAATACCTGTGGATGAGGAAATAGCAATGCAACCGGGACGCCAAGAATCAGCGCGCATGATAGGACAGGCCATTGCTGAAACATTAGCACCTCTCGTGAATAACAACGCACAGGACAATAAACACCGTAATTACACCGCCGTTGACAACCAGACTGGGGAAATCCTTAGCTACTTGGCCGACGCATTTGAAGAGGAAGGACTATAACCATGGAATTATCACGTAGAACACGATTTGCAAAATCATTAGGCATTGAAACAACGCGCTACAAGCAGGTGGTCGCAGATCAACACCGAAAAGCCATTCAAGGCGCACGAGAAGAGGCATATTTATACGCTCCACGAGATATGGCCTTACGCGATTTTCCAGAGTTGCAACCTGTCTTTGATGTGCAGGACAGCGCACTGCGGTTTTACCATGATGTTTTGATTGCAACTCCCACCAGTTTAAACACAAATCATCGAAATAAATTTCGCGCACAACTGGCCGCACGTGAGGCATTGACGTACTTGGACAATAACCAGCCCATTCCAGCCTATACGCGAGAGGGCCGGCATGAGGAAGCATCATCATTAAAAGGGGATGAATTACGAACACTAAGACGCGAGCTGACCTTAAGTTATGAAGACAATGCTCGCGTGAATCCTGCGTTGCGTCATGATGCAGATACACGTTATGCCCAATTCAGCATCCTTTATTTTAATGATGAAAAGAAAGCGTTACAGCAATTTCCAGATCTAGCTCCATTGGTGAACATAAAAAAACAAGCCTCGCGTTATTTTAAAGACTGGGTGAGGCCAGAAGATGTGGATTCAACTGTAAAAGATTGCTTGAACCGCGCCATTCAAGACATTGCGCGCCATTTACCTGTACAAAACGCCGAAGAAGTGAAAGCGGATGCATTAGCGTTACGCAGTTCACTCATTGGCACAGGATCAACCACACCCAATGCAGGGAAGAAGCAGGCGTATCAACCTGATTTTAATTTAATACGCATGCTCATTGGTCGTAACGGAATTGAGACCGGTCTTTGGCCATATGGCCTGAGTCAACTTGAGAATATCGATCGCATCAAAACCATTGATCATGACATAACCTGCGCACAATGGATGACCTCGTTTGATACTCAGCCTAAAGAACGGGTTTTAGAAACTTTTCCTCAGTTGGATCTGTTATACAACAAACGCGATGCAGCACATCTGTTCTACAGCGAAAAAATGGCATCACCCTTTGCAGAACGGGCAGCCTCAGCCATACTTAAACCCGATTTTGATAAGCTGATGCGGGGAGAGGCGCTATTGGCCGTCAGTGAAATAGACATGAGCGTGCATGAAAAAGTCATTCAGTCCATTCAGCATCAACAACAAATTGAAGGCAAAGATACGAGTCTGGTTCTTGCTGCAAAACCATTCGCCACGGTGGTTGAAAACATTGTGCGATTGCAAGATGGCAGGTATACAGAAACGGACGCATCCAATGACATGGCACATGATGCAACGCCGTCCCTATCCTTTGCGCAAAATGAATCAACCCTGACGCTTGAATCACAAACGGTGAAGGAGCTAACGGCGCAAATTCAATCGCTGAAAAAACAACTGGTAAAACTAACTCAACCGCATATTGAACCGAACTCAATTAAACCTGTTCAGCGTGTGCTGGATGTTTTTGAGGCGAGCGAGATGACGGCTGCCAATGACTATAAAAAGGGAAGACGGGAACAGGCGATCATCAACACACCAACACAAAGCACAAGCTCATTGATTCGCCTAGATGCCTTGCGATCAACCGCGCCACCGCTACCCATTTCCCACCTGTTTAGCTCATCACATCAATCCAAGCTCATTAAAAGTGAAGAAGCAGGCCAACACTGGGATATTCAGGCGTTGACTGCGGGGTTAAATCTGCAATGTGAAGTGTTTGTCACATCCTTGCTAGGCGACCCGATTGCGCGCGAAAAAAATCAGCTACGATTTGGCAGCAACAAAGGCTCTTTGATTCTGACAACACAAGGAAGCAAGGCAGGTCAATGGTTTGATCATCAAACGGGTGCCGGTGGCAATATGTTGACGATGATTCAAAGCCAAAAAAACTGTGGTTTTAAACAAGCGCTTGATTTTGCCGGTGAATTTTTAAACATGGCACCTGATACGCGCGCCAGAGAAGTGATTGATTTAAGCGATCTACCTGCCGACATAGATGAGGACAAACAACGTACCGTTCAATACGCAAGAAAGCTGGCCAATCAATCACGGCCTATCAAAGGCACGCTGGCAGAAAAGTATCTCGAAAAAACACGTGGCATTGATACCCGCATATGCAGCGATTCCATACGCTTTTTATCTTCAATTAAAGAGCCTGAAACTGGCGAATTTCATCCGGCGTTGCTGGTTGTCGCTAAAAATATGGAAGGGAACGTTCAGGGTGTGCAAGCCATATTTTTAGACAAAGAAGGCAAGAAGCTCGACTGCCAGCAGCCAAAACGTTCTTACGGATTAATTAAAGGCTCGGTCATTCCCGTGCATGAAGGCGGCAATCTCTATGCGGTAGCAGAGGGTGCAGAAACCGCGCTATCTATAGCTACCGCGTGCAAAGACATGACCGTGTTTGCATCCCTTGGCAGCATCACGAATTTCAGCGCCATGGATTTTAAAACCAAAAGCAACACGCTGATTATTTTCGCAGATCACGACAGACCGGGTAATGACTCTCACAACAAGGTAAACCATGCGGCTGATGAACTAAAGAGCAAAGGATTTAATGTGTTGGTTTGCACACCCGATGACGTGGGTAAAGATTTTAACGATCTATTGCGGGAAAAGGGGGCAGAAGCCGTCAGGCAGCAAATGAACAAACTTGTTTTGCACGAACAACATAATTCCAAACAAAAACAGGAGCCTGTAAGCCAAGGGAGAAAACGCGAAAAAAAGTTTGAAAGTGAATCTGAGCCAGGTATTTGAATTAGTGCGGCGCTTCAACATGTGCGCGATTAGATTAAACAAAACAAAGAGTCCTTATGGAAAAGCAACTCAGAATTCAGAACGACACAACACGTCAGGAACCAATGCATCTGCAAAAAGACAGCCTGTTTTACCATGAACGGTTATGCCAAGACATTCCTTATGAAAAACAAATGGACGCGACCAAGTCACTTGTTGATCAATGCAGATATGTCATAACCCAATTGCTTATGCCACGTCTTGTGGTTATTCGAGTAAAACATGTTTTGGCAGCAACGATGCCCCTGCTCAACCTAGCGGATGACGGCACGTTTGCAGTCATTCTGCATGGCGCTTCATCCGTATTAAGCCCGATTGGGTGGGTGCTGCACGGACTGCGCTTGCTTATTAATGCTGTGCAGTTGCTGCTACGCGCCATTCCTAGTGACTGGATGACAGACGCAGACAAGGCACTAGGATGGCGTGCACGGAGCGCCAATCAAGTACAGAAAACAGGTGTTCAACTAGGCAATGATTTGATTTGGATCATAGCCGCGCTAATGCCCGCGAGCCTTACGTTTACCATCGTATTACTTTTGGTTGATATTGTTTGGATAGGCGTTCGTGCATACGCTGAAATTAACCGGTCAAATTCTTTATACAACCATGCTGATGAAGCAAATCCCAACAAATTTAATGCTAAATTAGCGCTGAATCTGTGTAGTACGATTAGCATCAGTGTGATTACCATCATCAAAACTTTTTTGCTGCCCGAGTTGATGCCGGTTTTGGCGTCCAATCCAATTCCAGGACTGGTTTTTGCATTGGCAGTGCTAATGATAACGATCGTGAGTCATCTGCTGGGGCAATATTTAGAGCACCAAAAATCATCTAAAAAAATTGAATCGAGAAATAGTCTTGGCACATCCCTTCATTAAGCTTCTAAGGGGCCGTGTGGATTAACCACCTAAAATGTTAACTTGAATGTAACCACATGAAAAATAGATATATTTAAATCATAGTAACACACCAATAAACAGGACTAATAAAATGCAAATTAATCTATATAATGCCAATTAGATCTGTTTTTATAGACAAATATTCTGGAATTAACTTTTTTGGTGGTTAATCCACGCGGCCCCTATCAAATCGTTCATATCCAAATAACTGCCGTACATGGGTCCAGTTTTTTTGTTCGACGTGTGCGTTATCATCGCTGTGGTAGGGCCTTGAACGTGTAAATTGAACACGTTGAGTACCTTGCTCATTCGAAAAATAACGCATTAAATGCCAGTTTAAAAACTCTGAACCATTGTCACAATCAAAGCCAAAGATCAGAAATGGTAAGCAAGCCTCAATGTCTTGAATCTGCTGTACCACACCGATGGCACCTTTATTCCAAGTGGCTCTTATTTCAGTCCAGCCGGAATTTATGTCTGTCATCGTTAGGCTCCATACGAAGCTACCAGTCAACGATATACCACAGTGCGCGACGGTATCCGCTTCAAGAAACCCCGGTTTCTCTGCATCCCATTGATCTGTTTTAATTGGAATATGCTTTTTTAAGATACTTCCCGGTTTGGTGCCGCACATCGAGCGCTTGCATTTTATTCGCGATGAAGTTAACAATCGGTCAATGGTTGCCGAGCTAATCGACAGCAAACCCTCGTAAATTGCCGGATCCAATGCCTCATAGGCTTCGCCGTAATGCGGCAACCAGAGCGGCAAAGCCATTTTTAATCTTTTTCCGCATGGTTGGTCACTGGAAAGCCAAATACGCTTTAAAGGCTCCAAATAGAGCTTTTCCGGATATAAATTGGGACGACCTATATTTATTCTCGGTTTTTGTTTCTTTTGGGGGGCATTAAGTCGTCGGATGGCATGTTTTTTGTGAAAACCGCTCATCTCACACAACTCATTCAATATTAAGCCTTTTTCATGCTTATTCGCCTTCCTGTAACGCTTTGATAAATTTGCTAAGTAAATGTCCATGTTTAGCACCCTC
>JABDAB010000006.1:27323-59242 GCA_013289415.1 Gammaproteobacteria bacterium | reverse complement strand
GTAAGCATGAGGTCGATAGCATGTTAAGCCAATCCGTTAGAGAAGTATTTGCAGAGCAAGATAAAAAACTTGCAGAACAACGTCGTGAGTTTGACGCGCGAAGAAAAGACACTTTAAACTATCATGCAATGAAACTACAGGAACTGCGCAATGAAGCAGAAGAGCACCGCAAAGAATTAGTCGCTGCGCGGCGTTGGACAGTAGGTACCATTATAACCGTTGGGTTATCATTGGCTGCCTATTTGTCCGCATTAATTCACTTTAACCATTAGAGTCACGGAGAACTGTAGGTTGGGCCAAGGCCCAACCTACAACCCCACGACTTAATCTTTTCCTAAAATCTTTTTAACACCAATGCCGCATTTGCACCACCAAACGCAAAATGATTGGATAACGCAATATCAATTGATTTTTTTCTTGCTTGATTGGGAATGTAATCGAGGTCGCATTGTGGATCAGGATTATGTAGGTTGATGGTGGGTAGCAAAATATCATGTTGCAGACTTAATACCGTGGCAATGATCTCCATGGCGCCAGCGGCTCCAATGGCATGTCCTGTCATGGCTTTTTGTGCGGTGACTGGAATCTCATAAGCACGATCGCCAAACACCGTTTTAATGGTTTGAGTTTCAGTCAGATCATTTAGCTGCGTGCCGGTTCCATGTGCATTGATGTACTGCACATCGCCAGTTGATAGTCGCGCATCATCAAGGGCTGCATGGATGGCACGAGCCTGACCCACAGAGTTTGGTGCGGTTACGTGGGATGCATCGCAGCTGGCACCAAAACCGATAATTTCCGCATAAATGGTTGCCCCGCGCGCTTGTGCATGCTCAAGATCCTCGAGAATCAATATGCCTGCACCATCCGCCATGACCATGCCATCTCGGTTGATATCGAATGGACGGCTGGCTCCTGCCGGATTTTCATTCTGCGTAGACATGACACGCAATTTACACCAGGCTGTCATGATCGTTTCCCAGACCAGAGATTCAGTTCCACCGCAAATGGCGACAGACAGTTTTCCCTGCATGATTTGTTGATATGCATTGCCGATGGCCTCTGCTGAGGATACACACGCGTTGGAGATGGTTGAATTGGGTCCGCCAAGACCAAATGCAATTGCAATATGATTGGCAATAGAGTTGGGCATCCCACGAATCACGCTCAGGGCGGGAACTTTTCTCCAGTGCCCACTATAAAAAAACTCGTAAGCCGTTTCCAGCTCCGGAGTTCCACCCATGCTGGTACCGATGTAGGTGCCTGCTGTACTCAATTCTGCGGGTGTTAACCCGGCACGCTCAATGGCGTGGTGTGCGCAGTATAATGCATATTGTGCCACACGAGGGTAGCGTTTTTGCTTGTTGAATTCGGGTAGATGATCAAGGCATAAATCCCTGACTTCACCGGCAATTTGTGTAGGATATGGGGAGGGATCGTAGGCTTGAATGCGCTTGATACCGCAGGTGCCACTAATTGCCGCATCCCAAAATACTTCAAGTCCGGTTCCGATGGAGGATGTGATGTCCATACCTGTGATCACTACTCGTTTCTTCATTGGGTTCCTATACTCCCACGTCATCCCGAGCGAAGCGAGGGATCTCCTGCTTGGGGCCCGGATTTAGTGCTAAACCAAGGAGATCCTTCACTGCGTTCAGGATGACGTGAGGAATTAAATTATTTATTCATTATGCAATACTAAAGGTGGTGTAGAAAACCTGTCAAGCCTAATTCATCAATACTCCAATAATCATGCGCATTGATAATGGCAAAACCCAGCCGGGTATATAAACGCAGCGCCTGTTTGTTGTTGGTTTCTACGTCGAGGACTATATTTGGTTTATTCGCAGCCAGAGCGTGGTTGATGCAATGTGCTAGCAGGGCAGTACCCAGTCCGTGTTTCTGATGGTCTGGAAGAATAGCTATATCACTTAAACGCGCCCCTTGGGGTTGCCAGTTAAGGTGTGCTTTTCCCACGGCTTTGCCATTCTGGTTTATCATAAACAAACAATGGGTTGGGTTATTCAATAAGGTGCAGATGCGTGTGGGGGGGTCTATCTTGTGTGTAGGAAAACATGCAGCATCGATAGCACACAAGGTTGGAATATCAGCATCGGTTGCAACTCGCACACGGGTTGCAGAGTTCTGTATTGCGATGGGTTTATTCCCTGATCGCTGCATTTCAAATTCACTGCCTTGATAGTGGAACCCTGAGGCAGTAAGCCACTCGTCATTTAATCCATGTGGAGATGAAAAAATAAGTCGTTGGATGCCTTCTGCCTGTATCAGAGGCAAAATGGCTTTAATCATTTGAGAGGCAATTCCCTGTCGCCGGATTCCGGGAGCGACCATGAGTGCGATTTCGCATGTATCTTCAGAGAAAAAAAAGGCTCCAAGAAAGCCAGTCAATACGTCAATATCGTGTTCATAATACAGTATATTGGCCGGCCTGAGTCTGTCTGTGTCTAGCAAATGCCTGTATATTGCGACCACGTTGCTGTCGTTATTTTTACAGTCAGCACACAATAAATCGAGTTGTGCTAGTTGTTTATGATCAAGTTGGTAGGTTTGAATTAACATGATTAGGATAATGGCCGTATAATTCCAGATCTCAATTATTTGAACAGAACTGCATGCGGCTTTTTTGCATGCAGTTCTGTTCTAACCCCAGTTAACTAACAAGAAAAAATATAATGAACACCACAGTTAAAATCATCAGCAACGGATTGATTTTTTGGCGGGTAACCAGTTTGAGCAAGGCATAAAGGATGATGCCGCTGCCAATGCCATCAGCAATGGATGACGTGAAAGGGATCATCATGATGGTGAGCATGCATGGAGCGGTTTCTGTTATATCGGATAACGTTAACTCTCCAACGTGCTTCATCATACAACATGCGACATACAATAAAGCCGGGCCCACGGCAAAACCTGGAATGGCCTCTGCGAGTGGAAAGAAAAATAGCATCAAAAGAAAACAGATGGCGATCACCATGGTCGTGACACCGGTTCGACCACCGGCTTCAATGCCCGCAGCAGATTCAATATAGGGCGATGTGCTGGCTGAGCCGAGCAGGCCAGCCAAAGCTGAAGCCGCTGCATCTGCTGTTAAACTGTTGCTTAATCGCTCCGTGTATTTGGGTTGATCTTTGAACATGGATTGATTGAGCAAGCCTATTAGTGTTCCCGTGGCATCGAAAACCGCAATGAGGAAAAATGTAAATGTTGCTTTAATCGATGTGGCACTCGTCATCCCTGAAAAATCAAGCTTGAGAAATGTAGCTTTCATGGAGGGTGGGACTGAAACAAGTCCATGCCACGTTGTTAAACCCAATGCCATACTTAACGCGCTGATGCTTAAAATGCTGATAATGATGGCACCACGCACGCGGTAATAATCCAATGTCAGAATGAACAAAAAGCCTAAAAAAAATAAAAGACTTTGCGGACGGCTGATGTCGCCCAGATGCATTAGTGTATGGTGGCCAGCAATAATGATCTGGTTGGTTTGCAAGGCAATCAAGGCAATAAGCAGGCTGATGCCAATCAGAATGGCAATTTGTAAGTTATGTGGGATGGATTCAATTAATAACCGTCGCAAGCCTGTCATGCTCACAATAAAAAACAACACCCCGGAAATAAACACCATCGCTAGCGCGTGCTGCCAATCAATTCCCATGCCTTGTACGACACTGTATGAAAAATAAATATTCAGCGCCATGCCCGGTGCTACTGCAATCGGAGTATTGGCCATGATGCCCGTTAATGCGCAGGCGAATGCCGTAACGAGACAGGTTGCAGTAAATACAGCGCCCTGATCCATGCCGGCATCATGCAAAATAGCTGGATTAACAAATGCAATGTACACCATAGTCAGAAAAGTGGTTATTCCTGCCAGTGTTTCTGTTCTTAGAGAGTATGGTAGTTGATTATTACGCATAATGATCCTGCTCGATCCTTAATAATAAAAATGTAAAACCCCCATCACAATTTCAATCGCAATGAGAACGACAATAGTGACTTCCAAACTATGAGCACGACTACTTTCCAGATAGCCGTTAAACATGTTGAAAATTTCATTGAGCGTATCCAGGCGATGGTTGATCGCATTGATGCGTCGTTGAATGTGCAGGTAGCGCTCAAGCATGATGTAGTATTCTTCAAGCGTTGGATGTTGCCAGAAATATTTGGGATGGTAGAGGAAATTACTAATCAAATTCATTTCACTTTTGGCACCCAAAATCTCCCCAATGACTTGGCGAATTTGATACCGTTTAACGGACACGCCAGATTTATTCGATAAACCTCGAATCAAAGGGGTATATTTTTCAATTAACGTTTCGAGAGTGGTTTCAAAATATTGCAATTTGACGGATTGAGAAAAGCCATATGACAAACTAAGTTTCAGTTCGTCGCTGTCTGTATCGATGGATAAACAATCCACATCAAAATAATCATGGGGCTCAATTGCCGTTTTTTCACCGGGGCGGTAAATGAATTCATCATGAGCACGAATGGGTATGGGTTTGTAAGCAAAAAGCAAAATAGTGTCAATGTAGGCGCTAACCTGATGGCGTTTTATTCCCCATGAAACCACGGTTCCATTTTTAAAAACAAACACAAGGATGTCATTTACATCACAAGGACTTAATTTCAATACATCGCGCGATTTAACAGATACATAACCAACCAGGGTGGTTTTGTAATGGTTATCCAAACGCGTCAGATCAATAGTATTGGCAATGCAGTAACTAAGGCATTCCATAATTTAAATGCTACCTGTAAATAACGAAAGTATGTATGTAGTTGTCAATTATAGCCTGGTCTATAAAAGACTACACGCTTTCTGTGGATTTTCGACGTTCTGTTTTACCACTGAGCCAGTCTGGACATACTTCCAGAATTTGCGAAATTTTATTTAGTAGTTCTTCTGGAGGTAATATTTGACCAAAAATCATGGCATTGGCCATATGTCGACTAACACTAAATACCTTGGCAACGGCTTTGATTTTTTCTGTTAGTTCCTCTGGAAAATCCAGTGATGCCAATTCACGGTTAAAACGCTGTGCAAATACTTTGCTGTTCATTATATATCCTTATATAGGGGTAAACGGGTACGTCCTTATAGTTTCACTTATTATTCATAACATGCTCTTTAAAATAATTCAAATCCAGCTCTCTGGCCGCTTTAACATCATCGAGTCGTTTGACCGGTAGTGTGTGCGGGGCGTCTTTAAGCAAGGCCGGATTTGTTTTCGTTTCATGACGAATAGCTCGCATGGCGCTAACAAATTCATCCAGTGTTTCTTTGCATTCTGTTTCTGTGGGTTCAATCAGCAGGCATTCTGGCACCAGAAGTGGAAAATAAGTGGTTGGAGCATGGACGCCATAATCCAGTAAGCGCTTGGCCAGATCCATTGCACTGACGCCATATGTTTTTTTCTCCTGATTCATGCTCAAGACAAATTCATGACTGGCGCGTCGTCCCGGGTATGCTGGGCTGAATCCGGCTTTGGTTAATTCAGCCAGCAGATAATTGGCATTCAGAGTGGCATATTCAGACACGCGTAACAGCCCTTCGTGTCCCAAGACTTGAATGTAAAAACAGGCACGTAGTAATATGCCGGCGTTGCCCATGAAACAGGATAAACGGCCAATGCTTTGAGGGATATCTGCGCGTGTTGCCCAGTCATAATAACTACCCTCATTTTCCCCTTCTCCCCGGAAACGGGAAGAAGGTGCCCGAAGGGCGGATGAGGGGTTCTCTGTGCGAAGTTCTTTCCCGTTGTTTGCACACGAGGCTTTTTTAATAACAATGGGTAAAGGCAGGAAGGGCTGCAAACGTTTACCCACTGCAACAGGTCCTGAACCAGGCCCGCCGCCGCCATGCGGTGTGGCAAATGTTTTATGTAAATTCAGATGCATCACGTCAAAGCCCATATCACCGGGTCTAACTTTACCTACAATCGCGTTTAAATTGGCTCCATCGTAATACAGTAGTCCTCCAGCTTGATGCACCACGTCGGCGATGTCTTTAATTTGTCGCATAAACAATCCCAGTGTGGATGGATTGGTGAGCATAATGCCTGCGGTTTTTGGTCCTGTTTTACGTCGTAACTCGTCGAGATCGATATCCCCATTGCTTGCCGTGGGGATTTCAACCACCTTAAAACCACACATGACAGCTGAAGCTGGATTGGTACCGTGGGCCGCATCTGGAATTAGAATTTCATCACGCAAGCTGTCGCCACGTGATTGATGGTAGGCTTTGATCATTGCCACGCCAGCAAATTCACCTTGCGAACCTGCCATGGGCGTTAACGACACGCCAGCCATGCCCGTGATGTCGAGCAGGTAAGTCTGGAGATCATACAATACTTGCAAGAAACCTTGACTGGCATCCACCGTGGCAAGGGGGTGGCGATTGTTAAATCCTGATATGGAGGCGGCTTTATGGACACCACGTGGATTGTATTTCATTGTGCATGATCCCAATGGATAAAACTGGGTGTCAATGGCGAAATTTTTTTGTGACAACCGCGTAAAATGACGCACCACTTGTAATTCTGAGCAAGCCGGCCACCGAGGCGGGGTATGGCGCCTGAATTCAGCGGGAATCGTGTGCGGACTGGTGCTTTGTTTGGGAGCTTGTGCTGTGGCTTGACGGTTAGTTTTGGATTGTTCGAAGATCAACATAATTTACCTTCTGTATTGTCTATGAGGTCTTTCAGTTCGTCACGATGCTTGACTGGTGTAAACTCAATCAGTTGGAAATTGACAATGTCTGCCAAAAAATAAGGATCTTTTTGCAGCACAGATTCTAAATATATGCGATCAGTCGTGAGAGCGATGATGATGCCGCCTGTGCGTGGTTTCATGGGGCCTGAAACCAGGATCAGACCCTGTTTATAATAATAATCAAGAAACTCGCGATGCGCTTGCAAATATTTATCTACTTCGCTTATCGGCGCTTTATACGTTAATTGTACAATAAACATTATTTATCCCCTCTTGTAATGTAGGTTGGGCCAAGGCCCAACCTACGAATGCAAACACGCAGCCAACGCTCTAGCATACTGCGCAATCTCTTCATCCGTGCGCATTTCAGTGGCACACACCAGCAGGGTATTACTCAGTTCTGGATAATGAGCGCCAATCGCATACCCGCCATCAATACCCTGAGCATGCAGGCATTTTAAAACCTCATCCACCGGTCTGGTTAATTTTAATAATGCTTCATGAAAATAAGGGGATTTAAATGCACGAGTTACGCCATCAATTTGCGTCAGCGCATTGACCAATTCGTGAGTATTATGATGACAGCGATCGGCAACTTGCATGAGTCCATTTGCGCCCAGCAAGCTCATGTGGATTGTTGCCGCCGTGACCAGCAAGCCCTGGTTTGTACAAATATTCGATTTGGCTTTTCCGCGGCGAATGTGTTGTTCTCGTGCCTGCAGGGTGAGTGAGAATCCCTGGTTGCCATCTTTATCTAAAGTACGACCTATCAAACGTCCGGGCATTTGTCGCACATGGCCTATTCGCGTACTAAAAAAACCAAAGTACGGCCCACCGGATGCCATGGGTGAACCAAAGGGTTGGCCTTCGCCGCACACAATATCCACGCCTTTGTGGCCCCAAAGACCTGGTGGTTTTAATAGTCCGAGTGAAACAGGGTTGACGCAGGCAACACTAATAACATGGTTGGCATGAGCCCAATCGCTCATTGCATCAACCTGTTCGAGACAACCAAAAAAATTGGGTTGGGCAATGACCAGAGCCGTTATGTCTTCGCCATGGTATTGCTCCAGCGCGTTAATCGGCGTAACGCCCTGTTCCATGTCAAACGGCAAGGTAAGCACTTCAATGTGTTGAGTCCGTACGATGGTTTCCAGCGTTTCGCGATAGAAAGGGTGGATGGTACCGGCAACCAGCACACGGTTGGTCTTGCTGTGTTTGTTGATGCGCACGGCCATTAGTACCGCTTCCGCAAGGGCAGTTGCACCATCATACATGGAGGCATTGGCTACATCCATGCCGGTCAATTCGGCAATCATAGTTTGATATTCATACAGTAGTTGCAAGGTACCTTGGCTTGCTTCGGCTTGATATGGGGTGTATGCGGTCAGGAATTCGCCACGTGATGTGATATCCCACACAGCAGCTGGAATATGGTGTTCATAGCTCCCTGCACCCATAAAACAAATGCCATTCTGGTTTTTATTTGCCAAAGTATGCGCTTGCTTGAGCATGGTCATTTCACTGACGCCCGCAGGTATGTTATTTAATTCCTCATATTGCATAGATAGAGGGATTTCATCAAATAACGTTTGTATGTCCGGAGCGCCAATGCTTGCCAGCATGGATGCTGTATCTTCAGCCGTGTGGGGAATATAGGGCATGTTTAGTGCTCCTCTGCTATCTCGTCGTGGTATTCTTCATCATCCAGCAAGGCATTGATTTCATCAAGATCATTTGCGCGCATTTTTATCAGCCAGCCAGCCCCATAAGGGTCGCTATTCACCAACGCAGGATTTTCGTTAACCTGTTCATTGATTGCTACAACAACACCACTGATCGGAGCATAAAAATCAGATGCGGCTTTAACCGATTCAAGTACGCCCAATTCGTCTCCAGCATTAATTTCATCGCCAATTTGAGGTAGTTCAACATACACCATGTCGCCCAGTAACTGTTGCGCATGATCCGTGATCCCTATAATCATGTCATCTGCGGAAGAGTCAAGCCATTCATGGGTCTCAGTAAATTTTAAGTTTTTTGGTGTATCGATCATGTTGTTATCCTTGTTAATATGATTTAAATAGCTATCCCGTATTTAACAAAACGCGGCTTGCCAACTCTGGCAGGGAATAATTTTCCTCGAATCTCGATCATGACTTGCTCGCCGGTTTCAATGGGTACGCGTGCCAGAGCAATGGATTGAGTTAATGTTGGTGAATAAGTGCCACTGGTGATAATTCCGTCAGGATGACCGTCTATGATCACGCGCTGCCCCGCCCGCATGACGCCTTTATCCAGCAGTGTGAGTCCAACGAATTTTTGTTTTACACCCTGTTTTTTTTGCGACTGCAGCGCCCCCATTCCGATAAATCCGCGATCTTCAGGTTGCCATTTTACCGTCCAGGCTAACCCTGACTCCAGGGGCGTCGTCAACTCATTCATGTCTTGGCCATATAATAACAGTCCTGCCTCAAGGCGCAGAGTATCTCGGGCTGCCAGACCACAAGGCTTAACGTCAGCATTGAATAGTGCCATCCATAAACGATTTATGTCACTTTGTGGAACGATAATTTCCAAACCGTCTTCACCGGTATAACCTGTGCGTGCAAAAAACCAGTTGTCTATTTCAACACATTCAAAGTGACCCAGTGTTGATAATGCGTCTATTTGCGCGGGATTTAATATGCTTAATGTTTTTTTGATTGCGTTGGGACCTTGTACGGCAAGCATGGAGAGATCAGTGCGCTCTTGCAGACCGGCCGAAAAACCACGAATTTTTTCACGAATCCAAGCCAGATCACGGGCGCGAGTTGCTGAATTCAATATCAAGCGGTAATTATCAGGTGCACGTTGGTATACTATTAAATCATCAATGATTCCACCGTGCTCATTACACATGCAACTATAAAGTGCGCGACCTATGTGTTGAAGCGTGTCAACATCGTTGGTTAACAGATTACGCAAAAATTGTCGGCCACCAGCACCCAATACGTCGACAACGTTCATGTGTGACACATCAAACATTCCCGCATCGTTACGGACATAATGATGTTCGTTCAGTTGTGAACCATAATGCAGGGGCATATCCCAGCCGTGAAAGTCCACCATTTTAGCGTCACACGCCAGATGATTGGCGTGCAAAGGTGTTTTTGAAATCATCATCATTCCTTCGTCATATGATTTAAAATGATTATACCCCGATGTTTAAAACCGGCAAGAACTACATGACAATTTCAGTAAGATTTACACTGAACTCCGCAGCGAGTAGTTACTACTTAAAAATTAAAACTAATTCCACCTGTCACCATCTGAGCAGAGGGTATTGAGATGTGGTCAGCTTGATTCGGTCCGAGAATTGTTGTAGATAAGATTCCATAGGGAACAAATAAATATTGAGCATTTATTGACCACATCTCGTTAATATGATATTGGAGTCCACCGCCTATAACAGGTTCGAGAAGATCAAAAACTGAAGGCTTAATGACAGTAATCGCATCACCATTCAGTATTTCATTATCTGTAAAGTTACCTGCGCGATATGCGATCCCAAATTTTCCAAATATATCCAAGCTGGGTATGGGTCGTATTGGAAGGGTCACTTTTCCTGCAAAGTCTATTAGCCAGTTGGACATTGTACCTGAATCGATTGCTGTATAAGTACTGGTTAAACTGTTTATGGTATAATCTACTTTAGGCAAACTGAATGCACCTGCCTCGATTGAGAAATAACGATTAAATTTATAGCCAGCATCTCCTCCATAAGTAAATCCACCTTTTAGTCTATTAAGCTGAGATGATGTTGGGGATGGAAAAATATAATTCAGCGAATCCGTCCAATTGCTAAACGCCCAACCTGCTGAGCCTTCTATATAATAGTGATTATACACTTCATGGGATTCAACCGATCCCATTGTTCCAGCGATTGCCAGGCTAGAGCTAACTAGCAGTCCTGATATAGTTATTTTTTTAAAATTTAAAATCATTTCAAAGGCCTTTTTATAGTTATTGTTTATGAACTGACATCGTTTGATGAGTATACTCTGTGTTTTTGGTACTATACTAGGGTTCATAAACATCAACACTACCCGCAGATATTTATTTGCCTCTATTGAAAATTTATGTTAGGCTGTAATTTCTCTGTGGTACCCTTGCTTAAATTGAAAACGTTTGAGAAGATACCATCAGGCAGTCAAGTTGCCACTCCCGAGAAAATTATCCTGGACACCCATTTCAACATAACTAATACATCAAGTGAGAAGCATGAATCTTAGTCAACTTAAGCAATTACCTATTGCCGATCTAGTCAATATGATGCAAGACCAAGGTGAAAACACCTCCCATATGCGCAAGCAAGACATCATTTTCGCCCTTCTCAAGGGACATGCCCTGAAAGGGGAGGATATTTATGGTGATGGCACCCTCGAAATTTTGGCTGATGGATTCGGCTTTTTACGTTCGCCAGACAGCTCATACACTGCCGGTCCTGATGACATTTATGTCTCCCCAAGCCAAATCAGGCGTTTCGGATTACGTACGGGCGATACCATTTCTGGTAAAATTCGACCACCAAAAGACAGTGAGCGTTATTTTGCTCTGTTGAAAGTCGACCAGATTAATTTCGATTCGCCAGAAAGTGCAAAACGCAAGATTTTATTTGAAAACCTGACACCCCTGTTCGCAACAAAACGATTAATTATGGAGCAAGGCAATGGCAGTACAGAAGATTTAACTGCTCGGGTTGTCGATTTGTGCGCACCATTCGGACGCGGTCAACGCGGTCTGATTGTAGCACCGCCAAAAGCGGGTAAAACACTGATGCTGCAAAATCTCGCGCATTCGATTGAAAAAAATTATCCTGATTGCTTCCTGATCGTATTATTGATTGATGAGCGGCCAGAAGAAGTGACTGAAATGCGCCGTTCAGTCAAAGGCGAAGTGGTTGCCAGTACATTTGATGAACCGGCCACACGTCACGTGCAAGTTGCTGAAATGGTCATTGAAAAAGCCAAACGTTTGGTTGAACACAAACGTGACGTGGTCATTCTACTCGACTCCATCACTCGTCTGGCACGCGCCTACAATACAGTTGTTCCATCATCAGGCAAAGTACTCACCGGCGGTGTGGATGCCAATGCATTGCAACGGCCCAAACGATTATATGGTGCTGCACGAAATATTGAAGAAGGCGGCAGCTTGACCATCATTGCAACAGCGATGGTCGACACCGGTTCAAAAATGGACGAAGTCATTTATGAAGAGTTCAAAGGTACCGGTAACATGGAAATTCACTTGAGCCGCAATATTTCCGAGCGCCGTGTATTCCCTGCTATCAACATTAATCGTTCTGGTACGCGTCGTGAAGACTTGCTGGTTAGCCCTGAAGAACTCCATCGTGGCTGGATCCTGCGGAAAATTCTGCAGTCAATGGATGAGTGCGATGCAATTGAGTTTTTGATTGAGCGTATGAAAAATCACAAAACCAATGCCGAGTTTTTTGATGCGATGAAGCGTCAGGAATAACGAATAAGGACGTCCTCCCTCACTGCGTTTGGGAGGATGTCACATCACAGGCCAATGTTTTTATCATCCACGCTTTTGTTAACCATCTCTGTATCCTTCTCCTCACTTGATATTGATTCATAACGGCGTTTGAAAATGCTATTGTAAAACGTTATCAACTGCTCATACATTGCTAAAAGATCATCATATGCGTTAGCCAGAATTCCGCCTTTTGAGTTTAAAATATTTGGTTTTTTATCAGCAACCTCGTCAGTCAGAATTTGTATAAACGAAGCTATCGGCTTTACATTCATAAATATTTTCATGTATTCATCAATATCGGAACTATCTGTGATGGAGTTTATTTCATGTTCTGTTCGATTCATTTGAGAGATTGCACCATTTATTGCAGCGATCACCGTTCCAAAATCATTGAACGTTTTTTCATTGGCCGTTAGACTGTTTTTTTGACTTTCACAATAGATCACGAACTTTTTCCCAGCGTCGATGTAAGATTGTTCACGGTTTATATTTTCTTTTTCATCTGAATGAAAAGTTTGTTCTGTATATGCTTTTTGAAGAAAGTCAGACGGCTTGTCACTTAAAATACTTTTTTCAATGTCGGAATGGCTGGCAAAGACATGAAGGCACTCTGCATTGACGAAGGTCTGATCGATCAGTTGATTACATTTGGCTTTAACTCTTTGAAGATAGGTACGGCTTGTATCGATATAATTGGATATTGCCTGTAAATCTCGTTTATAAGCATTCTTGGCAATGTTATGACCCTCAGGATTACTCAGCTCTTCGACTCTCTTATCAGAAGCCTTTATTAGACTTTTTTTAGGATTAACACGATCAGGATTGTAGTTAATGGGCATTTTATTCTCACTGGTTAATTAAGAAGTATACTTTTATTATAGTTCAAAAATTGTTTTTTATTGAAATTAAATGCAAATATTATGGACGAAACAATCAAATAGTGGAACGATATTTATAATGCAGGTACAATCCAGCCAGGTTTGTTTGTACTTTAAACGTCACGGGAGCTCTTTGATTATGAAAAATAATAAATTGGTAGCATTAAGTATTGCTTCTATTTTAGTTACATCAAGCACAGCAGCCATAGCAGAGGATGACTCGAACTGTGGTTCGTTAAGTTTGATGATCAGTAATAACACTACCGAAACATGTCAGCTTATTCAAAAAGATGTCAAATATGGCAAGATCAGTTCCAGTACACAGGTTCCCGTATTAATTTCTCCTGGGAACTCCTCTTTCCCATTTGAAATGCAACAACTTTTTTATGGTCCTGCAATAGTGCTGACTTACCAATGCGGAAATGATCATACAATCACGTTTGAGTCACAACAGGATTATTGTTTTTTTAGCGCCGGAAACATCAACGCAACAGTGTATTCCGCTCAAAGTATGTCAGCAAAATACCAGAAAGATACTGGCAGTTCCTTTTGGGATAGACACGGTACTATCAATTGGACCCTGTATTTTTAGTTAAAAGGTGCTAATTGGGGATATGTAGGGGCGAGAGGCTGCTTGCCCTTTTATCAACAGCCCCTAACCGGAATAGATGATATTGTGCCATAATCCTCATATTCATCCATTTACATTGAATTTTCATGAAATACGCCGATCTCCGCGATTTTATCGCTCAGCTGGAAACACGTGGTTTGTTGCGACGCATTGACCATCCTGTCTCACCTAATCTTGAAATGACGGTTGTCAGCGACCGAGTGTTGCATGCTGGTGGGCCTGCCCTGTTGTTCACAAACCCAACAGGCTTTAACACGCCCGTGCTCACCAATTTATTCGGTACTACCGAGCGCGTTGCCATGGGTATGGGCGAAGAGTCCATTACTGCGTTGAGAGAGGTTGGGAAATTACTTGCAGCGTTAAAAGAACCGGATCCGCCGAAGGGATTTAAAGATGCATTCAGTAAATTACCATTGCTTAAACAAGCGTTAAACATGGCGCCTAAATACGTGAGCAATGCTGCTTGTCAAACCCATGTTTGGGAAAATGATGAGGTCGATTTAAATACACTTCCGGTACAAACCTGCTGGCCTGGTGATGTGGCACCCTTGATTACTTGGGGGATGGTTACGACCAAAGGGCCGCACCAGACACGTGAAAACATGGGGATCTATCGTCTACAGGTGTTAAGTAAAAATAAACTGATCATGCGGTGGCTCTCGCATCGGGGTGGAGCGCTGGATTATCAAGCTTGGCAGCAGGAGCACCCTGGTGAGCGATTCCCAGTTGCAGTCACACTGGGCGCTGATCCTGCGACAATGCTCGCGGCGGTGACCCCTGTTCCAGATACGTTATCAGAATATGCATTTGCCGGTTTGTTACGTGGCCAACGCACCCAACTGACGCGCTGCATTGGCTCTGATTTACACGTCCCTGCCAGCGCTGAATTTATTTTGGAAGGTTATCTTGAACCTGGAATTGAAGCACCGGAAGGGCCGTTTGGTGATCACACCGGTTATTATAATGAAGTTCAGTCGTTTCCAGTTTTTTCAGTAGAACGAATCACGCATCGCGACAAACCCATTTATCACAGCACCTACACGGGCCGTCCACCGGATGAACCTGCTATTTTGGGGCTTGCTCTGAACGAGGTATTTATCCCTTTATTGCAAAAACAATTTCCGGAAATCGTCGATTTTTATTTGCCCCCTGAGGGCTGTTCCTATCGATTGGCGGTAGTCACGATTAAAAAACAATACCCCGGGCATGCCAAGCGCATCATGATGGCGGTTTGGTCGTTTTTGCGACAATTCATGTACACCAAATTTGTCATTGTATGTGATGATGACATTGACGCTCGCAATTGGCAGGATGTCATCTGGGCCATGACTACGCGCATGGATCCTCTTCGAGATACGGTGATGATTGATAATACACCCATTGATTATCTGGATTTTGCATCGCCCGTTTCAGGATTGGGATCCAAAATGGGCATGGATGCTACCAGTAAATGGGCGGGTGAAACACAACGGGAATGGGGGCGTGCTATTACAATGGATAAGGACGTATTACAGCGCGTCAATGGTTATTGGTCCAGTTTGGGAATCGAAACATGATTCAGGCACGCGTTGTTAGCATCACACCACTGACAGACAGTATTTTGCAATTAATTCTTAAGCCTGACGTTTATATTGATTATCAAGCTGGGCAATATTTGCAAATCATATATGAAAATGAAGCGTTTAGTTATTCAATTGCGAATGCGCCATTGGGATCGCATCAATACGAATTGCATATTCGCCACACCCGGGATAACCCATACAATCAACCCCTGTTTGCCGAGATTAAACGTTTGGGTGTTGTGACTCTTCACTTGCCGATGGGTGAGTGTAATGTCAGTCAGTTGCATCCTGATAAACCCATTTTATTTATTGCCGGAGGAACTGGGTTTGCACCCATCAAGGCGATGATTGAACAATTGCTGGCAGACGGCGAATCTCGTCCTATTGAGCTATTCTGGGGCGCACGCTCTCAAAGCGATCTATACATGGATGACAAAGTACTGTATTGGCAATCCCATGTCACCCACGTCAAGTATTTTCCGCTGTTATCTGAAAGCAATCAGATGACCTTGGCCGACATGGTTCTGAAACGGCATGCGCTGGATATCAATGACTGGCAAATCGTGATCAGCGGACCGTTCGACATGGCTTATAGCATTCGCGATACACTTACGGCTCAAGGTGTATTGCCCGAAAATATGTTTTCGGATGCGTTTACAGAATAAATTGTATTTACGATACCTCAACCTGTAGGGGCGAGCGGCGCTCGTCCTTCCTGGATGACAATAGGAGCAACACATGGAAACATTATATCAAGTACTGGCCCTAATCGGCGCAGCAATGATTGTCTGGGTTATTTACCGCAACATCAAAGGGCGTCCCGAGCAATTTAGCCGGGAAAACTTAAGCAAAAGCTTTTCAACCATGGGGGTGTTGGCCTTATTGTTGATTGCATTCGTGGCATTGCTGGTTTATCTTGCGCGGATGTAAGGGATTATTACTTGATGCTAAACAAAAAATTTCTGAGTTTTTACAAGCATCTTTATGAAGTATGAGACGTCTGGATAGGTCTAATTTAGACTACTGAGCGCTAATATGATACACTATACAGGAGTTAGATAGTGAAGGGATAATGATATGCATGATAAAATGTTTTTTAGCCGAAAGGAAAAAGGACTTTGGGATACTCCTGAAGACACTGTGAAAGAATCACTTAAATGGTTATCCTCAGAAGAACTACTTTTCATCGTCAAAATACGCACTTTTGATCCTCCGAATAAAAAAGTGGGACCCATATCCGAAAAAAAAATGCTGCAGCTCTCTAGACTAGCGCTGACAGAACTGTGTTCACGTTATTCAACTAATGAAGATATTCTGAACCAACGACGTGGATTATTGTGGTGTCCTAAAGAAGCGTTTACACCCCATGATAAGGATGTCCTCACCAAAGCACTATATGACTCTATGCAGCATATTGAGGGTAGATATCCATACAAAATACAAGCATTATTTTATCTTGCAGAGTTTAATAGTCAGCCGATTAATATAAATTTTCAGTCTGATATAGACGTGTTGTTTGATGTTAGCCATACTGATGTCATTGAATTAGAGTTGTTGTTGCCATTTTTTACTGAAGTGCAATTGCATCGATTAATCAATGATTATTCTACCTATGATATGGACGAGATAGATGATCAAGCAGCATTACTTAGCTCCACGCACTGTGCTTTAGCTTTATTTTCCGAAGATGATATTTCGAAGCTAAAGGCTATTCTTCATCATCCGGAGCATGAAAAGATAAGAAACCTTTTGAGGAGGGCCATTACCCCTCAAAAGATTGAATTTAAATCAGATCAAATCAATGAAATTAAAAAACGACTTGATGACTCAAATGAGAGAGCATTGAGCGATAAAGTCATCATGTATGCTCAAACAGCCCAAGAGTTTATTGATAGAGAATATTTGAATATATTTAACACGTACACCACATTGGATAAATTCAGCCCTATCGATCATCATACAGATGCGTTATTACTATCAAACGAGCTTATAATGTGTTTAAACAACAAAGAAGTATCTAATGGTTTAGATAAATTCGTTTTTAAAAGCGCTGATGAATTTCAACAAATTTACTTAGAGGGAATCTATGAAGAAATATCGAGTAGATATTCTGAGCTGAATTCTTATGAACTATCGTTTTTTAGTTTTTATGTCATACAAAAATGGGGTAAAAATAATCCTGATATAATTGAAAATATATACAAGTTAGCAATAACCAAAATAACAGAGTTACCATACATCGAACGTAATTTGGTATACAGCCTGGAGATCATAAACAATCTTGCAATATTTCTCACCCCAGAACAAGTGACACAATGCTGTGATTTAGTTTGGACAATGATCTCACTGCCAGCTGTACCTCCAGAAACTACCAGTCAATTAGCATTAAACTGGTATGCATCGTTCACTGCAAATTTCACCCAATCGAATCCTGATACACCTTTAGATCAAGCGAGCATTCCACTCACCTACGATTTTACATTGAGGCGTATTACTCAACTTTTTGAAATATCAGTAGAAAGATTAGCTGTTATTGAAAGTAATAAGATTATTGAAACAATGCTTAAATTATTCGAAGCAGGAAATGTAAAAAAGTTGAGGTATGCATTAGATAAATTTCCTGACGAAACGAGATCATTGTTTGCAAAAGTGAGTGATACTCGAACGCCAGATCAGGTGAACGCATTATTTGATAGAATAAAGCGTGAATTGCAAAGTGATAAATTTGATAATAGACTTTTCGCTCTTCATATTGCTACGGCTTTTAAAGATAAACTTTACCAAAAAAATCTTCAATATACATTGCAGAGTATCAAAAAAATGTTTCATCTTGCAAACACACCTCATTTATCTTTACAAGATTTTCCATTATTGAATAACTTAAGTAAGCTGGTACCATTATTTGTAAAATATAAATGGGTGGATGCAGAATTATTGGATTTGGCTTTCAGCCACTTTAATGATCTTGATGATATATTGTCTTTAGAAGAAACGTCACGTAATAGTTTACGAAAAGTGTTTCGACAGTTTGTTTTTATGACAAACAGATACACAGACGATGTGGATTCGGTTTTATTACCCAAATATCTGCAGCTATTAAACTCAGAACCATCTGTTTCTTATCAAAGAATGATAGCACTAGAATCCCTACTGCAATTGGTGTTGGATCATAAAGTCAAACACGTCAGTGTATCAACACATCCAGATATATTATCTAAAATGGCGCACACCATATTTCCTGTCTTAGAGTCCCTGAGTGAACTTGTGCAGGTTAAAGATGATACGAAACAAGAAACGCCAGGAATAGGCAAATAATTTAGGGTCTATTGACAATTCAGATCTCGACGTCCTGCGGCTTGTTCGCGGGTTCCAGTTCGATCCGTCTCCGTGCAATAAGCTTGTGCATTAGGTCACTATGCGGCTCCGCATCGTACTTAATGTTGACGAGGCACTATGTATTTATTAACATTTGGGTTATCAATAGATTGCTGGTCAGGATCACGTACCAATAGCGGTTCTTCCACGTAAGTTTCTTGGCTACTGCTATCAACCAACAAACGATACCATGGATTACGTTGAGAGAAATCGCGTTTGCAGGCTTGTGGGTTGTAGCGTCCTGATGCTTGAAACAGAGGATCAACATCGACAACAACCGCTCGGTAGCCTTGACGTGTATGGATGACGAGATCGCCAATGTTGAATTTTGCCGTTTTGTTCATCTGGATCTCCAAGATATCTATACCTGAAGTATCGGCTTATTTTGCTATATCTTTAGGAGCCAAGGCCCAACCTACTGGTTTCTATTTGTAAACAGGCAGCTGAATACCTGTTTTTCTTCTTCCCTCATGGTGAGTACTTCAACGCCAGTTTTAGTGACCAGGAGCGTGTGCTCCCATTGTGCCGATAGCTTGCGATCTTTGGTTCGTGCAATTTCCCAGTCCCATCCATCTTTTGCCATGGTTCGTACCTTCTGGTGCTTCATTTCGGCACGTCCCTGGTTGATCATGGGCTCAATGGTGAAGGTCATGCCTTCTTTTAGAACCATGCCGGCTCCGGGTGTTCCATAATGCATAACCTGGGGGTCTTCGTGCATTTTTGTACCGATGCCATGACCACAGTACTCACGTACTACGGTATAGTTGTTTTTTTCTGCATGCTTTTGAATGGCGTGACCAATGTCTCCCAACGTCGCGCCGGGTTTGACTACAAAAATGCCGTTATAAAGGCATTGCTGTGTTACATCAACCAGACGTTGCGCATGTGCGGGAGCTGTGCCAATGCAAAACATCTTGCTGCTGTCACCATAATAACCCTCGCTGATAACAGTAATATCAACATTGACAATATCGCCACTTTTTAAGATTTGTGTGGATGAGGGCGCGCCATGACAAATGACATCATTTAAAGATGTATTTACAGAGTGGCGGTAACCATATTGTCCCTTGCTGCCAGGGAGGACATGTAATGTATTGCGAATATAGTCTTCACAAAAATCATCAATTTGCATGGTCGTTATACCAGGCTTGATGATTTCACTAACCGCTTCAAGGACTTTGGCCGTTAAACGACCTGCGGTACGCATTTTTTCTATTTGTTCAGGTGATTTGATTGATGTCATGTTTGCAAGCTCTTGTGTGTAGATTTAATAATAATGGAGACATTTTAACATACTCCTAGGCAAACCTCTCCACCGGCTGATGGCAATAAGGCAGCTTGCCGGATTTTACATAATAATTTTGATGGTAAACTTCTGCCGGCCAAAAGGGTTGTGCGGGAAGCATTTGCGTAGCCACGTCATAACCTTTTTGTTTTAACTCATGAATCAAACCCTCAGCCTGCGTGCGTTGTTCCTGATTATAATAAAACACTGCACTTTGATACTGATGGCCCCAGTCAGGCCCTTGCCCGCTACGTTGGGTTGGATCGTGGATTTCAAAAAAACGCCTGAGTATGGCGTCATAACTGGTTTTCGCTGTATCAAAAACAACTCTAACCACTTCATAATGCCCGCTGTTACCGCGGCAGACGTCATCATAAGTCGGGTTGGTTACTATTCCACCAGAATATCCCACCTCAACTTTCAGTACACCGGGGATTTGATGTAGATAATAGTCCACACCCCAGAAACATCCACCCGCGAGAATGGCTTCATCAGTATCAATAACACGGCGCTCTTCAACAAAATCAATGGCGACTGAATTGACACAATAGCGGCGATTTTTTTCAGTCATGTATTCGCCAGTAAAAATATGTCCCAAATGACTGTCACAACGATTGCAACGAATTTCTGTTCTCTGACCATCAGGGTCAGGAATTTGTTTTATTGCATGAGTTATTTCATCATCAAAACTCGGCCAGCCACAACCAGAACTAAACTGGCTATCAGCTCGAAACAAAGCAAGTCCGCATCGTCGACACAAGTAAGTGCCATGCGTCACGATGGTATTATAGCTCCCGCTATGCGGACTCTCCGTCGCCCTGTCACAAATAACACGCCGTGACGACGGAGTTAAGCTAGCTGTTTTATCCAGAAAATGACTCACGCAGTTTCTCTCTGTCCTATTTTATCAGCCAAATAACCAATCGCACCGGCATAATAAATGGAATTATTATAATGCAAAATCATCCGGTAATTGGGATAGGCAAGGAATATGGGGCCACCATTGGGTTGCACAATACTAGCCTGCAAATTTTGATAGGGAAGAGGCTGACCACTCTCAGTGCGTACACCCAAAGCATTCCATTCACTCACTGATTTGATAATCGATTTACCTTCAAGAGACGTATCAAAATGTGGCGGTAATTTCACATAGACAGCCCAAGGTTCACCCGTTTTCCAGCCATTTAGTTTCATATAGTTGGCAATGGATGCAAACACGTCAGGTTTGGACGTCCATATATCCTTGTGCCCGTCGCCATCATAATCAACGGCATATTTCACCCAGCTTGAAGGCAGGAACTGAGGTTGTCCCGATGCACCAGCCCACTCGCCTTTAAATTTGTCCATGGTAACGTGACCATCATTCAAAATATGCAATGCCAGGAACAACTCTTTACGAAAGAAAGCAGGTCGGTTGGAGTCATAGGCGAGCGTTGCCAGTGATTTGACTACGGGGAAGTTCCCCATGTAACTTCCATAGCTGGTTTCCATACCCCAGAATGACACGATAAAGCAAGGATCAACACCATACTCCTGACCTATTTTATCCAAAAGGACTTTATTTTTTTTGTACTCTTTCCGGCCAATTGCGATACGGTATGCGTCCACACGGGAACTAAGGTATTTAGAATAAGTCAATCGATGCTCAGGCTGAGACTTGGCAAGGCCTTTAACCTGTCGGCTAGGCTCATGGACATCTGCGAATGCCATGTCAAATACACTGGGAGAAATACCTTGTGCCATGGCCTCTGTTCGGACCTGTGCTATCCAGCTGCCCCAGCTTTGCTGTTGCGCAGCCACGATATGCGACAGTAGAAGTGCTACTGTTATTGATAAAAGAATGCCCCATTTTTTCATTATGCGTCCTCTGTATTTGATCAGATCATAGTGTGTCTGCTAAATGTGAAAATGGCAATCTTTACAAGCTCTTTGAGTCACAATAAAGTCATGATGTAAAAAAATAGTCGCAAATATGTTAATTTAAGTTACAATGAATCTCTTATCATAAAAAGTAGAGATCGAATTATGTCTGAGTCTGAAACAAGTTTGAATAAAACGAAATCACTGAACAACCAAGAAATAAACGCATATAAAAAAAAGTTGTTAAACAAAAAAGAATTACTTGGGTTATTAACGATTATAGACTCTCCCATATTGACGAAGACTAAAACTTTATTGCGTACAAAATCATTGCTTGACTCACAAACCATTTCTTCAGAAGACATTCCAATTATTTCTGAAAAAAACAGTACCACGGAAATCCGGGTTGAAAGCCAAACTAATTCAGCTGCACTGCACTCTCCATGTTACATGACAAGTTATGTTTCGCAGGGTATGTTCCACGAGATTGAAAGACGAATAGTAAATCCAACCGTAAAACAGAGTGAACAAGATGACAATCAGGATGATAATCAGGATGACAATATAGATATGGGTATTTTTACGATGGATAAGGTAGTATAGTTCCGTCCCATTATTCAGGGAGAACGCATGCGAAAAAATATAGTCATGGGTAATTGGAAAATGAATGGGCGGCTTGAGCAGATTGATGCGTTGTTGCATGAATTGCTTGCGCTAATGCCTGAGTCGTCTGGCGTTGACTGCGTTGTACTACCGCCTGCGATTTATTTGCCCTATGTAAATGAATTGCTGACAGATAGTGCAATAGCCTGGGGTGCACAGAATGTGTATTCGCAGGACTCAGGCGCATATACTGGCGAACTGTCCGCACCGATGTTACAGGATTATGCTTGCCAGTATGTTTTGGTCGGGCACTCTGAGCGTCGACGTTTGTTTCATGAAGATGAAAAATTTGTTGCAGAAAAATTCCACCATGTAAAAGATCATGGTATGATACCCGTTCTTTGTATCGGCGAGACATTAACCGAACGAGAACAGGGCTTAACAGAGCAGGTTTTGGCGAAGCAATTGCTAGCTGTGACGAACGCAGGTAGTAATTTTTTTGACAAGTGTGTTGTAGCTTATGAGCCGGTTTGGGCGATAGGCACAGGACAAACCGCTGCGCCTGAACAAGTGCAGGCTGTGCATTTGTTCATACGAGACCTGATTGCCAACGTGGATCAGGGCAACGCTCAAAAGTTGTCAATTTTATATGGCGGCAGTGTAAACGAAAACAATGCGCATGCGCTTTTTGCGATGCCCGATGTTGATGGTGGTTTGATTGGTGGTGCATCCTTGAATGCGCGACAATTTGTGGAAATTGTAAAATGTATCAATTGTTCTTAATTATTCATGTGCTGGTCGCAATAACCATAATCGGTTTAGTGCTTATTCAGCATGGAAAAGGTGCTGATATCGGGGCCGCATTTGGATCAGGCGCTTCCAATACAGTTTTTGGTAGCCAGGGAACCGGTAGTTTCCTGTTTAAATTAACTGGCGGTTTGGCTTTGACCTTTTTTGTTACAAGTTTGTCATTGTCATCTATAGTAGCCAGTCAGTATCATAGTGCAGATCAACGCGCTATCCCTCAACAAACCAGCGTTCCGGAAAGTAAAATTCCTGTCCCGGTCGATGGTGGAAAACAGTAAGTTTATGCCGAAGTGGTGGAATTGGTAGACACGCCGTCTTGAGGGGGCGGTGGCGTAAAGCTGTGCCGGTTCGAGTCCGGCCTTCGGCACCAATTGTGTATTTCGTAACGTGTCGCGATGCTTCGAAATGACACGTAACATCTTGATTAAATATAGAATATCGTTGTATTATCCTTCCCAAGTCGTTCTCAACTAAACGTATGTTTTCTTAATCAATTTCTTGCAAACATAAACAGCTTATGCGTGACACGTTGATCCCTGAACATTACCTCATGATTGCAAGCAAAAAAGCAAAAAAGCAAAAAAGCAAAAACAGCAGAGCTTCGTCATCAGATTCAGCAACGGGCTGAGCAATTATTTTCTGAATTAGAAAACAATGAAGTTTGGGCTAATACAGATCAAGTAGATCAAAAGATACTGATGAGCGCCGCGAAAAAATCTGCGCAACTGTTTCAATGATCAAGTAGTTGCCTGGAGGGACGGAATGGATATTTATCATTACGACATCATGGGTTACATCATTTGAGCGAACGGAAACTGGGTGCACTAACGGTGATTCACAATTACTTTACAACACGATCCGATCATACAACTGCAGCAGAACGCTTGTTCAGTAAAAAACCACGAAATTTATTTGAGCATCTTATGAAAACGCTACCTTCCGCACAAAGACCTGCCTTGCAAGCAGTTGCTTTACGGAGGGCCCCATCATGTAGAGATTGTAATGAATTTACCGAAATCAACAACTGGGCTAGCGTGTTTATAAAAACATCCTATACTTAGATTAAACAAATAGGGTTAATGGTGATTAAAATGAACAAAGACGAGGCATTTGGTGTTTTTAAATTAGAAAAAAGTGCCACAGAGGATGCGATAAAAAAAACCTACCGAAGATTGGCGCTTTTGCATCACCCCGATCGACATTCCAGCAAAGAAAAGAGCGTACAAAAAGAACACGAAAAACAGTTTAAAAAAATCAACAACGCATATGAAGTCTTAACTAAGCAATCAAATGATGACTCATTCGATAGTTCATCAAACGAATGGTTTGCTAACTTTTTTAAATTCCCAACAAAAACTGAATATCTGGAGGCCTTCGCCGAGCTATTTCGAGAAGCTGGACTTGATCCCAGCAATCTTCAAATATTCAATGCAATGACAGAACAAGAAGTCAACCTTGTTGCTCACAATATTGGAGAATTATTTGAACACGGTTGTCTTAATCAAGAAAGTTTTGATCTTGCATGTGAACATTTAAACTGGCCAAACAAAACAGAGTATGACATCAGTAATCCTTACATATCAAAATTTATTTTTGTATCACTGGTAGCTAAAGAAAATCTCAATATACCGTCCGAATGTAACTTGAGTCATTATAAGAAGCTGGTTGAGCCATTCAAAAGATTATCCGGAGGTGAAGATACGGGTGACTTAGGCTGGAAGCCTCCCTATCCAAATCTAGTAACACAAGAGCGATTAAATCAGTTAATTAAACATTTGTCCGTAGCAGTCGATTTTGCTCGCACAATTACTCGCCTTGCTCACGTCAATTTGTTAACGCCTGAAAACGAAGCGTTTACCTTAGCTTATTTATCCAAAATGGGTGATTCAATGTTTTCAACACTAACTTATCGGCTGATCTCTAAAGATAAAGCACAAACGCTTGAAATATTTCAGCAAGCTCGGAGTCAATTAGAGTGGGCTATCAACAGAGAACAAAATATTGGAAATAGGCAAGTCATTAATCTGAAAAAAATCGCAGAAAATCAACATGTCTTTTTGGAGCAATATGCACGTAATAAAACTCAAACAATAGACTTGGCGAGTTTTAAAGAAAAATACAAGGGGTGGTATAATAAAGAGAAGCTATTTCAGATTGTCACGTTATATGTAACGAGTGGTCTTTTTTCTGCCAAACAGCTAAACTCACTCCATCACCTCATGCTTTATTTTATCACGACAGAATTCTCTAAAAACCTTACATCCGCGCTTATTGAAGGCCTAGTAACGATTGAAGAGCTAAATGAGCTATGTCGTTGGTCAGAAGAACATGGAACACATAATGATGACTACCTTCGACATCTTTTATCCGATGATTGTATTAAATTGATTCAAGCGGGTCTTTTTTCTGTAAAAGATGTTTATGCTTTTAAATCGCCTCATGAACTACGTGGATATATTGAAAAACAAATTAAAGATTTAACCGTTAACATAGACGCTCAAAATCAACCATCATCGCAAAAACAACCGTCTGAGGACAGTATACGCCTAAACAAAGCAGCGACTACAATTCAAGCTTTAGTACGCGGTCACTCATCAAGAAAAAAATCAAGCTTATTTAAGGATGCAACAAACACTGCATCTGCTTCAGAAGCTGATATGGTACGTCAGTTTCGGCAAGCTGCTGCAACAGACGATTTGGATACGTGTCGGAAGCTATTACGAAGTAAATCCTTTTCAGTTGATTCACAAGGTCCTGATTCTGGTAAAACTGCTCTTCATTGGGCGTCTGAAAAAGGACATGTAGACATCGTTTATTTTTTACTGGATGAAAACGCATCTCTGCTAGAAGATAACAAGGGATTGACGGCATACGATGTAACAAAAACGCCTGAAATTCGCCGTCTATTAACGTATCATTTTATAGATTATTTTCGCCATCATAGTGTGAAAGACAATAAACCATTAACAGAGAATGAAGCTGTTCAGTACGGTTTTGCATTGACTGATGAAGTGAAGCACGATTTCTGGAGCAGCTTACAGGGCAAATCATTATTACCCTTTCATGCAATGCTAAAAAAATACCATCTTTCAGTTAACAGTTACATTGACGGTTTACCTTTGATGATGGCATTGATCACAGTAGCGCTCATAGCCCCACAAAAAAACATAGCTTTTTTAGATTACTTTATTGAGCACAAGGTTGATTTAAACCTCAAAGCACATCGCAGACAAGGCGATGCTTATGAAGGAACTATTTTACATTCTATTTTAGCCAATGAAAACGTTAAAGATGCAATATATATCTTAAACAAAGCTGTGAAAGAGGGTGTACATATTAATCCCACCGTACGTGATGTTGAAGGAAAAACAATTGTTTTAATGGGGGTATTATTACGAGATACAACGTTTGTATCTGCATGTCTTACTCAGTTAGGTAGCACAGCCATTAATCTTGCTGATGATGTCGGTCGAACGCCACTTCATTACGCCTATCTTTTTGGTGATCATGATATGATTGAATTGCTCACACAGCATGGCGCAAGTATGGAATGTCTTGATAAAAATGGTAAACGTCCAGTAGACATGTTGGATGAAAACAAAAGCACTATCCTTTCTGCATTTAGAAAATTTCACATCAACGCCGCTACACGAATGGTCTCCGATGGCGTAACACTTTTAGATAAATGTGTTTCCGACAGAGTGAAAGTAATAAAAACTTGTGACAAAGAAGCCCAAGAAGGAGAAGGATATCAAAAAGGAAGATAAGCATCTCCCGCACCCTTTCATATCATGGTGAAGTCCCTTTCAAGCAGGCCCCGAACAAACTTCTGAGCACAAAGTGGTCGGAACGGCGGTCGAGGCCAGATTTCGTACAAGAAAATAAGAGATCTCTTACAAGAAAATAATCCATTGGCTCATGATCTTTTTACTAAAAGCTAGTTATACTACGTGCGCAGGGAAGGCAGGCAAGGAATGCAATAAATATTACATATGGACTATCTGACATGATGTCATTCTGCCTGAGCCATTGAATTGGCTCAGGTTAAGTTTGAATGCCGCACTGTTGAGATATTTAAAGATTGTATCCAGCTAAAGTGCTCCACTAATTAACCATCGATGGAACATTTGGTAGCAATAAAAATAATCAGAAATACTTATTTTCACACCAAGCTATATTAATTAAGTGAAATCTTTCGATCGATTGGCTGTCTGTTAGGTGCCCGATGGATTCGACAATGTATTTTAAGGATAGACGTCCAATGCGCCATTGATTCTTTACGTTCACCACAAGGAATCAATAAGGATGAAACACAAAAAATTTATCTTAGGTGGGTGGGTGTGCTGTGCTGTGCTGTGCTTATTAACACAGCATGCGTTGTTTCGGCGTGTTATGCCAAAGCAATTTACCCAGCAGAGGTCATCGGGCGAGATCTTAATTATCCTTATTTGGGATGGCTTGGTCATGTTGGAGTCACCACCGCATATACTATATCTGATAATGCGTACGAACTACTTGAAGCATTAAATGAAACGCCGGCAGTCCAGCTTAACACTATTTCAGATTTCAAAAGACGTTCACCTTATTGGGGAACCAGATATGGTGTGGCAGATCATGCTCAGGGTGGAATGAATGTTATCGTGGAAGCTAATCATCAAAGATGGTGGTGTCCAAAATATACGGACTCCACAGCATACACAATAGGTGAAGGTGATGTTTTTTGGGGTAGACCAAAAAAATGCGGGTTGTGGAGATGTGATACATATGTTACTTGGGCATTCTATAGTGCTGGCTATGTATTGCCCCCTATGAGGGGTAGTATAACCCTTCCTTCTATTGTATTTAATGCGTTCCCATATGCTAATGGTCAATTAATACCAGACACCGAACCACCTATAATGACCGAATCAAATAAAACGTTCGATACGGTTACAGCTGAAGATCTAAATACTATGGACTTTGAGGAATTTGAAATGATTGCAGATATACCATTAAACCAAGAAACGCCACAGCATATTGCAGTCGAATGGAAACAGGCTAATAACCCTAGTTTGAATGATATAAAACGAGGTATATTTATAGATAGATTGTCTGTTGTTGGCGCAAGTGATACGGTCACCAATTTTTTAAAATTGTATAACGATGAACATTCGAGTGCTGCAATAAAAAGCAAAGTCATTCAGGGTACGATAATTTACTATCAAAATCATTTAGATGTTAAGAAAGAGTCTGCCGACAAATCTTTGCTGAAGGCATTTTATACTAAGCTATTAGATAAAAAATTATCAAGGGTGGAGTCGGCTGAGGTGATTCGTGGATATGTTGATTTAAGTTCACCAACAGAGGTTTTAGCTAATCATAAAAAAATAGACAGCGTATCAGTTGGTATAGAGCCTCATATGCTTTTAGGACTGAAAATCCAATTAACCAGTGTATCAAAAGAATTAGAACACGTTTACATCCCTTCGATTATTACCCTATTAAAGAAAAATGATAATCCCGATCTAGATGATATGTTTTTTTCTTCAGCAATAAGATTCCACAGACATCTGCGTGATCCCCTATCGAAAGGATATATCAGACAGTATATGGATTCAGTTAATGATAAATATACAGCATCTACAGTAGGGGATAATCCAAATTTTGCTTTTAATATGGCACGTAAATCATTTACTGAATTGCGAGATGAATTGTAATTACTACTTGGGCGCTCTCATAAACAATGCCGTGGTTTACCAAAAATGGAGCTGGTTAAGGCGAATCCAATAAATAATCACTTGGGTTTACTGAATTTATACGAAAACACCCTTAATTGAAAATATTTTGATCATAGTGTCTGTCTATGTCTGATCAGCACCCCACTACGCTTGGATGGTGCGTCATTCTATCGAGTCATTAAAAAACAATGTCGAGGTTTATTGGGGATGGAGTTAGTTAGCGCGAGTCCATCAAGTGGGTTATAGATGATCACTTGGGTTTGCTTACAATGGGGACATTTTTATAGGGGCCACGGGTTGGTTTGCTAGAGACAACAACACCCACTGCGCGATCAATTTTAATGTAACGCTCTGTTTTTGGATTTAATACCTGTACATAATCGTGTTTTTTTGTGCTGGATGTGTTCATCAAAGATAGTGCTCACTTTGTGTGTCGTAAGTGTTTTACAGATAAGTATAGTCGAAACCGGCTTTATAAATATAACCCAATATGAAGGCTTAAGAAATTATTTCTTTTCGGATCTGTTCGGAATCTATTGTAGGGACTCATTACATACTACTTTGCCGCCACATAATTTAATAAATCGATTGACAAATTATCTAGTGTCATATGAATTCGTCAACCATATTTTATGGTGCAATATTGATCGCGATACATTAATTCTGGACAGCATGGAGTCGAATGGAATGAAAATAGTAAAAATGGTATTAGTATCTGTAATATTGATTGGTTTAAATGCTAGTCAGTCTTATGCTGGGCTGTATAAAGCTACGGTTCATAGTCGTGCGAATTGCTTAAATAATGAATCAATTACGTGGTGGAATGGTCATCCATATAATTGGCGAGTCGTAAGTATTCATAAACATACGCCAACAGGCCAAACTCATTTAATTGACACTGGATATGTTGTCAATGATCGCGTAGCAGCAGTACACTGGGGTGAGGGAGTACATGCTGGATTCATTGTTTGGGGATATCATTACCTGAAAGGGTGGGGTGGTGATAGATATTTTTCAGATACATATGCTGAAGGTTGTGAAATTATAGATGGATGGTAAATTATGATTAAAAAAATTAGTATATTGGGTTTATTGATGGCTCCCGTATTGGCTATGGCTATAACACCCATTGAGCGCGAATCTCAAGAAAAAGAAAATATGAAAATGTTAGCTGAGCTAGGGCTTCCATTACCAAACACAGGCATCACAATAGCACCAAGAGCCTCTTATAATAAATCTAAGAAATTCTTAGAACAGGCAGCTAACGCAGATAAACAACGGCAAACTGTAGGTTATATTAACGTTAATACAGAACAGCCAAAGGAATTACTGAGCATCCAGAACGTTGTAAATAAAAATAGAAAACAATTTCACATCGTGGATTTAGAAAAGTCTACTGATATGAAAAGCAATATTACTGATTTGAAATTGGCCTTTGTTTTTAAACCCGTTCCAAAATCATTGGTTAGCAAATATATTGGTGTAGCACCAATGGGTGCGTTTACTGAAAATGGATGGTCAGGAGCAGCTGAATTTTTTACAAAGAAAGATATTGGCACTTGTTCTTATGGATTAATGAGTATTCCTGTGTCAAAAATGTCTGCAAGATTGGCTGCTGAATCCGTAAGTAATGATATTAACAACAAGGTTACTATTATTGAAGTTATGGGGAATCAACAATCAGGATTTATTTATAATATTCAATGGTATGATGACGAATATTTTCATGAGCTTGAATGTGCAAGCATGAACTTTTCAAGAAAAACTTTGAAATTTGAAATTGAATTAGCGAAGCATATTGATAACGCTTAATGATGGTTTGAATTTTGGACAAAGCTTTAATGAAAAAAGACTCATGTAAGCTTTGTCCAATTATGTATGGTTCATGCAGTACAAGATAATACTGCGTTATAAATAATCACTTAGGCTGACTGATAATAGGTACTCCTTTATAGGGTCCAGGGCTTTGTTTGTGAGAGAGTATTACACCTACTGTACGATCGATTTTTACATAACGCTCAGATCGAGGGTTTAAAACCTGTATAATGTCGTGTTTCTCCGCAGACGTGTTTTTTATAGTATTCATCTAAAATCTCATCATTGCGTATGTAGGTTAGGCCGCTTTCAACTCAATATGCACTTCTTGCCCGAGGGCGGCTGCAATATTTACCAAAGCATCGAGAGAAAACCGGGATATACGACCACGTAATATATCATTCACACGGGGTTGAGTAATACCGCACTGTTTAGCTGCTTCAGCTTGTGTACATGTTTTTCTTTTAACAATATCTGCGATTTGTCGCATTAGCTCTGCTTTAGCGCGCATGTTGGCAGCCTCTCCAGCGGTGTCAGATAGAGCATCCCAAACATTTTCATATTGCTCAATGCTACTCATTTTATATACTCCTTATTAATTCAGCGAAGCGAGCCTTTGCAAGATCAATGTCACGCTTCGCCGTGGTTTGCGTCTTCTTGTGAAAGGCATGCAGTACATATACAGCATCAGCTAATCTTGCTGTGTATATTACGCGATAGGTTCCTGACTCATCCCATATGCGTATTTCCTCGACTCCTTTCCCAATGGAAGGCATCGGCTTAAAATCATCAGGTTGCTCACCACGTTGTACCTTATCTAGTTGATACCCCGCATCTTGCCTTGCATCCGCACTAAATTCTCGCAAACGAGATAGGGTGTCGTTTAAAAATCGTAATGGTTTCATTGATTACTTTTATACTTGTTTAATATAAGTATATCCGTTTAGATATAAAATGCAAATTTGATAGCATTAAAGGGGTGTTTTATTAGGCGTATAGAGAAACCTTCGATTATTACCCTATTAAAGAAAAATGATAATCCCGATCTAGATGATATGTTTTTTTCTTCAGCAATAAGATTCCACAGACATCTGCGTGATCCCC